>CALPON020000023.1 GCA_943325195.2 Sphingobacterium thalpophilum
TCAACCAGTGATGCGCTTTTGGAACAAGTACTTCAGGTATAAATTTAACTAATTGTTTTTCACATTCCAAAGGGTTTTTCGCATTCGTTGTTAAGCCAATGCGATTACTCACACGGAATACGTGGGTATCCACCGCCATCGCAGGCTGATTATAAACGACAGAAACGACAACATTAGCAGTCTTTCGACCAACACCGGGAAGTCGGGTAAGCTCTTCCACCGTGCCCGGTACGACGCCTTTAAAATCCGTCATCAGCAGTTTCGCGAGGCCACTCAGATGTTTTGCTTTGTTATTGGGATAACTAATGCTGCGGATATACGGAAAGAGAACATCCGAACTGGCAGCTGCCATGGTGGCCGCATCAGGATAATCCTTAAACAAGGCAGGGGTCACTAGGTTGACCCTTTTGTCGGTACACTGGGCACTGAGCACCACGGCAACCAATAATTCAAAGGGATTACCATAGGCCAATTCAGTCTCAGACGGTAAGGCATTGTTTTCAAAATAGGCCAGCACGTGTTGGAATCGCTCTTTTTTTATCATACCCTGCCTCAAAAATAATCTTTTCTCCTTTGTGCCGTATCATTAAATTTACGTCAAGTTATATGCCGCTAAAAATTCATTCCTTAACCATCTGCTGTTTTACCGCTTTGCTCTTGTCCTGCGAGCAGAAACCGAGATCAGCTGCCTCCTCAGCTGCCGAGTTGCTGGAGAAGCATCCTAAAGCCATCCGTGATCAGTTCGTGGAAGCGAATAAACAACTGATGCAAAAGGAAAATGACGAAATGGACTATTATGCAAAATCGCATGGCATGCCTTTTCTTCGCACATCCTCCGGCATTCGTTATTACGTCTATAAACCTTCTGAAAAAGGCGATAGTATTCGGGAGGGTATGGAGGTGCGACTAACTTATAAACTATTTCTGCTGGATGGCACGCTGGCTTATAGTTCGGACCAAGACGGACAACGCACTTTTGTAATTGGTCAGGAAACAATTGAAAGCGGAATTCACAAGGGCCTACAGTTCCTCAAACGCGGTGATAAGGCCTTCCTCCTCATTCCATCTCCCTTAGCACATGGCTTGTTGGGAGACCGGAAAAGAATTCCCCCGCAAATGCCAATCGTCTACGATGTAGTGGTTGAATAGTTGGAATAGGCTAGGGGCCTTGCCTGGTGGGGGCAATCAAATCAATTCAATTCAGCCACAAGATTAATTAATTGGGAAAACGTCAGCACTATACGCGGACACCGATCACCAAGACGTCATCTACTTGCTCCAATTCACCCTTCCAGTCGTCAAAACGATTGGCGATAATTTCCTTCTGTTTGCTTACTGGCAGGTTACAAACTTCTTGAAACACATCGCGTAGGTTTTTGTGTTTGAATTTTTTCCCTTCCGGACCACCAAACTGATCGCCATAGCCATCGGTAAAGGTATAAATCATGTCCCCCTGCTCTAATTGTAACTCGTTAAATGTGAACCGTCCGCGGTCATCATGCGACTTACCAACTGGCATCTTATCCGCCTTACAGGTAATGATCTGGTTTTTGCGCAGGATACAGAAACTGTTATTGGCCGCTGCGTACTGCAATTTCATGTTTTTATGATTCAGCTTACAAAGAACGGCATCCATTCCGTCCTTACTTTCTTCAGCGCTACCTTCGGGGTTTAATGCTTTAATAATACCATCCTTCACTTCGTTCAGCACGATGTCGGGACGGGAGGTGTTTTTGTTAATCGCATCATTCAGCTTACTGATATTTAGCAGACTCATAAAGGCACCGGGGACGCCGTGGCCTGTAGAATCAGCAGTAATGTACATAAACCCGTCACTCACCGGTGCAGCCCAATAAAAATCGCCCGCTACAATATCCTTCGGTTTAAAGAAGATAAAATGCTCGGGCAAATTTTCATTCATCATTTTAGAATTCGCCATCAAAGCGGTCTGAATCCGCTTCGCATAATTAATACTATCTAGAATCTCTTTTTGTTTCTCATCTACCAGATGCTTCTGACGTTCAATCTCAGTCTTTTGTTCAGAGAGTAATTTGTTGGCTTTCCGCCGCTGGTTATTACTGCGGATGGAAAATAACAATAAAATAATACCCAATATGGAAAGGATAGCGATGATCAGAATAACCCGATCTTTATTCTTCAGCGTCCGAATTTTTTCCTCAATCTCTTTGCGCTTCATAAGTATCTCACCGTCCAGCGCCGATACTTTTTGCTGCTGTTCTTGAATACGTTTACTTACAATTGCTTCTTCCGCAATTTTAACCTGCAATTCTGCTCTCAGAGAACTAATACTGTCTGCCACAATTAAAAAACGTTCTTCTCGCTCTTTCTTCTCTTCCTCCAGGTTTTTATAGGCACTCAGCATTTGTTTCACATCCGCTTTATCGAGCCCTTTACCGCCGGACTTGACAATACTTTCCATTTTTTCAACGATGGATTTCCATTCACCTTCTTTTTGAATGGCCGTTGAATAGAGCGCTTTCTTAATAGCCAATCCGGATTCGTCTAGCTTGGTTTTATTTGTAATATACCTCAGGTTCTCTCCCACATCTGTAAAAGAGATCATTGACTTTTTAAAGTCCGGCAGATTTTCCGCCACCATTAGGACCGCTTTTCCACGAATTTTGGAGTAGAGCGACCAGAAGTTTTCATCTCTTGAACCGTCGATGACGAGCATATTGCAAAGCGGTAATTGCTCTAGATTTTTTACATTTATGACACGAATAGGGAGACGTCCCCTGAATTTAACAAATCTGGGAATTTCCTGGAGATTTTTTAGAAGTGATGAAGAACCCATCACGCAGATCACAAATTCCGACATCTGATCCTCTTGGGGCCAGAAAACATTTTCTGTAAACTTGTAGATAAAAGCAGCTTTAACCATGCTGCGTTTCTGCTCCGCATCAGGCTGTCCAGCCAGTGAAGAGACAAAAAAGACAAAAAGAAGGAGAAAAAATACGGGGTTGAATTTTTTTATCACTTTCTGTTCGGGCTCTGTGTAATTTTCGGGAACATTCCCTTACCGGGTAAAAGGTCCACCGGCACATTATTACAAAGATATAATTAATACCCAAACTTTTTTAGTAATTCTACTATCCAAAAGATTCGCTACTTGTGGTTTAAATAACCTCTATTGTGGTAAATACGCTTTATGCCGCGTAAACAAAACAGTTTGTTCTATTGGTAACCCTACACACACTAAAATCTACAATTGTCAGCTTCATCCTGACCAGAGAGCGACTCAATCTGCTTAATGCCGAATCTGCAGTCCTCAAAAATGTCCAGGACTAAAAGGCAATCCTAATGTAGCAACGCTTCTTTTGTCCCAAGGGTAGATCACGTGAATGTATCCTCCTAGTAAAAGTAAGTCTGGTAATCTGGTTGACTCCAGGCCCTACAAAAACTACTAACCGAGGGCCTGCTTCAAATCATTGATCAGATCTTCACTGTCCTCCACGCCGACACTCAGGCGCAAGAGACTGTCCACGACACCCACCTTTTCGCGTTCAGCTTTTGGTATAGAGGCATGCGTCATTGTCGCAGGATGGTTAATCAAACTTTCGACTCCTCCCAAACTTTCAGCCAGGCTGAAGACTTTAAAAGAAGATGCCAGTTTAAAGGTGTTTTCAATACTTCCATCTTTCAGGGTAAAGCTAATCATGCCGCCAAAATCCTTCATCTGTTTTTTTGCAATTTCATGATTAGGATGATCAGGGAAACCAGGCCAGTATATTTTGTTAACCTTGGGATGGTTCTTTAGAAATTCTGCCACTTTACGACCATTAGAGCAATGTCTTTCCATCCGTAGATGAAGGGTTTTAATCCCACGCATTACTAAAAAGCAGTCCATCGGTCCGGGAGTCGCCCCACAGCTGTTGTGAATAAAAGCTAAGCGTTCGTAAAGACTTTGATCGTTGAGCACTAAAGCACCCATCACCACATCACTGTGCCCTCCCAGGTACTTGGTTACACTGTGCATCACAATGTCCGCACCCAATTGTAGGGGATTCTGCAGATAAGGTGAGGCAAAGGTATTGTCCACTGCAAGTATCAGATTATGCTTTTTTGCAAGGTCTGCACAGGCAGCAATATCCATAATCTGCATGGTCGGATTGGTAGGTGTTTCCAGCCAGATCATGCGGGTGTTCGCATTCACGTACTTTTCAATGTTGCTGGCCGTGGTAAGGTCGATAAAATGAAATTTAATACCGAAGTTGGCGAAAACCTTTGTAAACATTCGGTAGGACCCACCGTACAAATCATCACCTGTTATGACTTCGTCTCCAGGCTTCAATAATTTAACAACAGCATCGATTGATCCCATCCCGCTGCTGAAGCAGAGACAGAATTTTCCAGCTTCTAGTGCCGCGATGTTTTTCTGCAAGGCTTCCCGAGTGGGATTTTTGCCGCGCGCATACGCATAGCCTTTGTGCTGTCCTGGTGATTCTTGCACGTAGGTGCTAGTCTGAAATATCGGCGTCATAATTGCGCCGGTAGATGGATCAGGATCTGCTCCTGCATGAATTGCACGCGTGCCAAAGCCGTAGTTCGAAAAATCTGTCATGTTGCCTCTTTCTTCTAGTTGGATTTTCTTTCAAAAATAAATATCACATTTTGGGCCTTCGCCTGATAGGTCTCTGCATCTTTGCCAAAAGCATAAGTACTGTTCAATTGTTGCTCGGGCATATCTACTACACCAATAACTTTATAATTGTCGCTCAGGTATTTATTGGCCCATTCAAATACGTACTGGTCCACATTGGCCTGCACAAGCAATGAAACACTGTGACGGTAGAAGACAAAATATTTGGGTTTGGCTGCTTCAATGTCCTTCACAAATTCACGCTGAAACTTCTTATGCTCAGGAATACTGGCAACTATCGTTGAGAAAAAGACATGCCGAGTAGGGGAGGTCTTATTAGTATAAATAAACAATTCAGGTTCGGAACCAAAGACAGCCAGCTTATCTTCCGGCTTCATCACGCTATTCAGGTATTTGGCTATTTCCATGGTTTCTGGAAAGGGATTATTGCCATAGACCTGCCGCATTATGAGTGTGTAGTTCGGATTAAAGTAATAGGACTTGTTTTTCTGAATATGTGAGAAAGCGAGAATACCGAAGATACCCAGATAAACATAAGTCAGACGGGTTTTCTGTGCCTTAGCCACAGAGCCAATCATTTCGGAGGCATAGAAAAAGGTCATGCCGGATAAAATTGCTACACCGGGAATCAACTGTATCCAGTAGTGGCCGTAAAAATAATAGCCTGGCACAATGGTCATAAAGGAACACGCTGCCAGCGAAAGGGTAAAAAATTTCATTCGCCAATCGACCTGCTTGAACAAACAAAGTGCTAAAGCTAACACGGCATGCACCCACATAAACTTATGATTTTGCACAATGGCATCGCGGCTGTAGCCAAAATACTTAACGCCTTCATCAAATGGAATCCGGTTGACATAATATTTCGGAATACTGTAGACCCAGAAGATCATGTCCTCCATCGTACCCTTCATCAAAATAACCAGCAATAACAAAGCGACAACAGAAATAGCACCGGCACAATAGAGTGCTACTCGGATAAAAAACTGTTTGAAATTCTTTTCTTTTGTAAAAAGGAAATCCAGTACAAGGATTAATCCACCCCAGAACATCATGAATAAGCCGGTCGTTTTAATCATGAAGGCCATGCCAAATGCAAGTCCACTTAACAGGTACCAGTACCATTTTGAGGATTTACGGGACAAGGCATAAAATAAGATACCAACAGCAGAAAAAAGCGCCACCCCGTGCTCCGCCTGAATCGTAAAGCCACTCAGATTTGGGGTCATGGATACCAGCGCATAGGTCAATGCCCCCACGATGCCAGCAGGGGCTGAAAACAATTTCCTCAGTGAAAAGTAAATACTGACAATGGTCAGCATATTGATGAGCGTGAAAGCCTTGTGCAATTGTTCTACGGTAGAACCAAAGAGCCAGACAATAGAGGCATAAAAATAGAAGATGCCGGGTAGCTTTTGTTCATAGAAATCGCGGTAGGGCAACTTGCCCTCCAACAACATTTTTCCGTAGTAGCTGTAACCACCTTCGTCTCGTTCAAAAGGAATTAATAAAAAATTAGAGCGGATGAACCAGACCAAAAATAAGATGACGGCCAAGGCTGCATAGCCAATTTTATCTTCCTGGCTCATTCCGGCAAAAAAGCCTTTTGATGTTGCCTTTGAAGGTGCTTTGTGAACTGCTTGTTTATTCATTACTAATGTTGCAAATGGTGTTGAATGTAACTGTAGGTCTGATGAATTCCTTCTCTCAAAGGCGTGAACTGAAAGTCTGGAAAGCGCTCGAGGATGCGGGTATTATCGAGCAGAATTGCTGAATTATCACTATCACGGTTCGGTGCATACTCAATTTGGACTTCTTCAGAGACCACTTGGCGAATTTCCGCAATGGCTTCATTGATACTAATACTATCATTAGAAGCGATATTATAGATGCCTGATTCCGCTAATCCTCCATTCAATGTATGACATAAAAGTTCAGCAACGTCCTTCACAAAAATATAATTCCGCTTGTTTTCTCCCGAGCCAAATACTTGTAGGGTTTGTTTCTTAATAATCTTTTCAAGAAAAGTATTGATTAGACCAAGTCCGGCTGCCGTATTTTGGCCCATGCCGTATACGTTGCTGACCCGACAGATATCGTGTTCGATTTTATATTTTGCATGGAAGTAATTGAGGAAATATTCCATGCTTAATTTCGTAATGCCATAAGGCGAGAAGGGATGCTTGGGCGCATCTTCCGCTAGTTTTTCACTACTGGGTCCGTAAATTGTACCTGCGCTAGAAACGAAGCAGATCTTTTTAACAGGCGTTTGAGAGAGCGCCTCCATAAAATTAATAAAAGGGCGCAGATTATTTTCAATCTCGAGAAGTGGATCATTCCAGCTACTGGCAGGAATTGAACTAGAAGCCAGATAAAATACAAAATCCACTTCCGCAAACTGCCGTTGCACGGCTGCGCGGTCATTCTGATCTAATCGTTGATAAGGCAGGGTGCGGCCAAAATAGCTATTTTCAGAGCGACCGAACAGCAAAAGATTGTGTGCCCGCAGGTCAATCAATTTGTCAGTGAGGTGACGACCTATAAACCCGTTAGAACCGATAACCGCAATCGTCATATTGGCCTTCTAAATATTGATAGTTTGTTCAATGATGACATAAGGACGATTTCTGACTTCGTCGTAGATACGGACGATGTATTCACCAATCAGGCCCAAGCAAATGAGAATGAGACTGCTAAAAAAAGAAATAATAATGGCTGTAGAAGCAAAACCAGGGGCATCGATGCCATGGATATAAAATCCATAAACGATCTTAGCGGAGTATACGATGGCAAAGGTCAAGCCAAGCACACCGATCATAGTAATTGTGCGAATAGGCACGCTGGAAAAAGAAAAGATGCCATCCATGGCAATCTTCAGCAATTTTTTGAGTGTGTAACCAGATTGGCCGTCGAAGCGGGCATGGCGTTCATACTCCACGCCAATCTGCTTAAATCCTATCCAGGCGCGGATTCCACGCAGGAAAGGATTTTTTTCATCAAAACGCAACATGTTGTCCACCACCACTTTTTTCATCACGCAGAAGTCACCACTATCCAATGGAATATCTGTATCGCTCAATTGGCGCAAGAGACGGTAAAAGAGGCTGTAACTTATTTTTTTTAGAGGATTTTCTTTCCTTTTTTTACGGACGCCATAGGCCACTTCATAGCCTTGGTCGAGGTAAGCAAAAAAGGAGGGCAGGAGGGAGGGCGGGTCCTGCAGATCATCATCAATAATTGCAATGTATTCACCCGTGCTGTGGGCTAGTCCTGTCTTCACAGCAATCTGATGACCAAAATTGCGGGATAATTTAATGCCTTTTATGTAAGGGTATCGGATGGCCAGTTCCGTTATTTTCTGATAACTTCCATCCTTACTTCCATCATCTACCAGCACCAGTTCAAGGTCCCAAGCAGAGAGAAGACGCTGTTCATCAATCGCTTCAAGGAGATTTTCCATGAAGGCAGAAGAATTATAAATGGGCACAACAATGGTGACTTTTTTACTCATGAGCCGAATAGGGCAAATATAACTAAAGTTTTTAAGTAGAACGGCATTGTGAGGCATTCCATGGGGCATTCAGAGGGACAGTTATGAACGCGTAATCCCGCTTTAATTTTCTTATTTTTGGCCCCAAATAGCTTTATGGAATTGCAAGTAGTCAGTGTCTGCGTACCAACTTATAACAACGGTCCCTTTATTGTGGAGACCCTGCAGAGCATACTGAACCAAAGCTACAGGCAGCTGGAAATCATAATAGTGGATGACTGTTCGACGGACGACACAGTGGAAAAACTGTCCACACTTTCCGATCCCCGGATAAAAATATACCGTAATGAGGCCAATTTGGGAATGCACGGTAACTGGCAGAAATGCCTCGATCTAGCCTCAGGCAATTACATTAAGCTGGTTTGTGGGGATGATTTACTCAGTGCCACTTGTATTGAAAAACAAGTTGAAGCCTTTGAGCAGCCGGGCAATGAGGACTTAGTAGTTGTGGGATGTAAGCGAAAAATTATCATGGAGGACGGGAAGGAATCGTTTGGCTCTTTCTACAAACTCTTTTCTGGAAAATACAGTGGTAGAGTGGCCCTTCGCCTTTGTGCGCTATTTGGAACCAATCTGATTGGCGAGCCGATGACGGTCTTGTTCAAGGGTCCAGTTTTCAGAGAGCAAAAAATCAAGCTGGGTTCCAACAACTATATGATTGACCTTGATCTGTATTCCCGACTTTTGAAATTCGGAAAATTACGAATGCTTTCTGAAACCTTGGCAGCGTTCAGAATCTATGGGGAGAGTGTGACGGGTAGTCTTGGCATGAAAAAACGTTCCGCTTTTTTCCGGGAGTTTATCAGCGAAAAAAGGCTGGCAGAGGACTTCGGAATCCATGCACTTTACCGGCTTGCAGGGTATTCCTCGGAATTCCTGGTCAGCCGGATGCGCTCCTTAGTCATTAGGCTCAGTAAACAAAATTAAAACCGTATCGTAAACACCTGCATATTCAGGTACAGAATGGTCCCAATGAATTCACTATTAAATGGGTGAAGGAAATTTTTTGCAAGTGTAGCACCATACTTCTGACACATACTTTGCATAATTTCGGGATTCACAAAGGTCTTATGAGTCGGATCATACGTGTAACCTTTTTTATGAGGAACGATGACCACGAGTGTTCCACCTTTCACGATTTTCGCTTGAAGACTTTTAAAAAACGAGTCGATCTGATCCATATCTAAATGTTCCAGTACATTGTCCACAATGGCATTATGAATTGGCGCCTGAATATTTTCCAGCTTGGTTACATCGTCCATCAGTACATCAAAACCCATACTGCGACATAGTTCTACCAGATGCGGATTATTATCGGCCCCGCGAAACTTCCGATTTACACTTTTCAGATATTTCAGAAATTCACCAGTACCGCAGCCCAAATCGCAGATTTCTTCCTGATCAAACTGACGCATGATTTTAGGATAGAAAAAAGTACGCAGGTAGAGGCTTCTACCTGGTAAGTATTTATTTTCAAGGTGCTCTTTGTAAGCTTCGTCTGTCGTTTCCATAATTTTGATTGGTAAATATACTGAATATGTCTGAAGCTCAAAACGTTTGAACGCTAAGCCAGAGATTTTCTTCAGAGCGGTCTCTTATGTTTCCATCTCCGGTGCGTCCAAAGCCAAGCGAAAGGTTGTTCGCGAATATTCTTTTCCAGATGCCGAGTATGCAATTCAGTAATGCTGCCTTCAGGCATAGCAGCAGGCTCAGGACAAAGATCTGTGACACTGAGCTGATAATAACCCCGTTTAATTTTTTTAATATTCATAAATAGCACAGGGTAATTAAACTTGCGAGCCAACTTCTCAGTCCCGTTAAAGACACCAGTATCCTGATTTAAAAATACAGTCCAGTAAGCACTTTCGGGTGGCGGTGTCTGATCAGCAATCAGGCCAATGGTGGTATCTTGCTTATCACGCTGTAAGGTGAGCAGGCGTTTATAGAGCGCAGACATGGGGATAATAACACCCCCAAAGCGGGAACGCAGATCGCGCATGAATTGATCCATGGTCCCGTTACTCAAAGGGTGATAGACTCCTGTAATCATCCTTTCAAAATAGACCTGGTGAGCGATAGCGCCCCATTCCCAATTTCCGCAGTGTCCCATGACGCCAATGACACTGCGCTTTTGGGCAAAGTACTTTTTAAAAACCTGCTGCGATGCCTCATCCATTGCGCAATGCCGACGAAAGGCGGTGGGCGAGATACTCAGAAGTTTCAGGGTCTCAAAAAACACATCACAGAAATGGAGATAAAATGCGCGGGCAATTTTTTGACGCTCAGCATTTGTTTTTTCCGGGAAAGCGTTTTGCAGATTGAGGGCGACGACATCGCGGCGGTAGCGCACGAGATAATAGACGATTAGAAAAAAAACAGTGCTGATGCCATAGAGAACAAAAAACGGTAGCAGCGAAATCAAATACAGCAGGGGATAGAGCAGTATTTTAAACAGCTTATCCCCCACGTTTTAAAAGTTAGGTTTAAGAAGGTATTGACTATAGAAGTTGACAATGTGCGCCACGGCTTCATCAGCGGTATCCACCACTTTAAATAAATCAAGATCACTTTCATTGATGTTATGCTCCTGTTGCAGCATCGTCTCACGAATCCACTTTAACATTCCAGTCCAGTATTCACTGCCAACAAGGACCACCGGAAACTGTGCAATTTTATTGGTCTGCACCAGGGTCAAGGATTCAAACAGTTCATCAATTGTACCAAAACCCCCAGGCATCCCAATAAAGCCTTGCGAATATTTCAGGAAAATAGTTTTACGCACAAAAAAGTAATCAAAATTAATACACTTGTCCGTATCAATATAATCGTTGTGTTTCTGTTCAAAGGGCAATTCGATATTTAATCCTACCGATTTTCCTTCTCCTCGTCGCGCCCCTTTGTTGGCGGCTTCCATGATGCCGGGTCCGCCTCCCGTAATAATTCCGTAGCCTTCTAAAACAAGTTTATAGGCAATTTCTTCTGCCAACTGATAGTACTTATTTTCTGGCTTGGTTCTCGCACTGCCAAAGATGGATACACAGGGACCGATGCGGGACATTTTTTCAAAGCCTTCGACAAACTCACTCATGATCTTAAAGATCTGCCAGCTGTTTTGAGCTTTAATATCATTCCAGTCCTTCATCGCAAAAGCATTTCTAATGCGCTCTTCTCCGTCTGTTGTCATACTCACTGATTCAAAATTTATAATCCGCCTTCTTTCAAACGTTCTGCATTCTCAGCGAATTGCAGTTTATCAATCATTTCCTGTATATCTCCATTCACAAAATTAGTGAGGTCATAAAGAGTTTCATTTATGCGGTGATCGGTAATACGGTTTTGAGGATAATTATAGGTTCTGATTTTCGCACTCCTATCGCCGGTACTTACCATTGTCTTTCTCCGCTTGGTCACTTCTTCCATCCGTTTCTGGTATTCGATGTCGTAGATTTTAGAGCGTAGCATCTGCATGGCTTTTTCCCGGTTACCAAGTTGATTCCGCTCGGTTTGACAGGTAACGACCATGCCTGTTGGTTTGTGGGTAAGAATAACTTTACTTTCTACTTTGTTTACGTTTTGACCACCAGCACCACCACTTCGCGCAGTTGCCATGTCAATGTCAGAATCTTTAATGTCTACATCCAATTCCTCCGCTTCTGGCAAGACCACAACTGTCGCAGCAGAGGTATGCACCCGTCCGGCAGTCTCCGTTGCAGGTACACGTTGAACGCGGTGTACACCACTTTCAAACTTTAAGATGCCATAGGCACCAGCACCGTTTACATTAAAGACAATTTCTTTAAAACCACCCATCGTACCGGGGCTGCTGTCCACCACTTCCATCTGATAGCCCTTCTTTTCGCAGTAACGACTGTACATTTCAAAGAGATTACCGGCAAAAATCGATGCTTCATCACCACCTGTTCCGGCCCGCAATTCCATCACACAATTTTTATCATCCTCAGGATCTTTCGGAATGAGCAATAAACGGATCTCTGATTCTAAATTTTCCTCCAGAACGCGATTTTCTTCCAGTTCTGCTTTAGCCATGTCAAGAAAATCCTTGTCCTTTTCCACCGCTAAGACTTCTTTGGCGCTTTCCATGTCTGAAAGCACTTTTTTATATCGGTTGATGTGTTCCACAATTGTCCCAAGCTCTTTGTACTCAATATTGAGTTTTTTGAACTGTTTCATGTCTGAAATCACTTTGGGATCAGAGAGCTTCAGCTCCACATCTTCATACCGTCTCTTAATTTCTTCTAGCTTCTCGAGCATAATTTACAAGGGATTAAAGATACGAAATTTCGCCTTGAACAGATGGAAATGGGGCGATTTATCTTGTGATTTATCACTTTTAGTTCTGGGCAGCCATTTAACGTTCCTGTTGCAAATAAAGGGAAATTCAAAAAAATTTGTAGGATAAAAGCCTTAGCAGAGGGGCGGATAAGAACCGGCGCATCAAAATCTCCACCAGCGTTTTTTATACTATTTTGGAAAAATAATTAGGAAGTCGGGCGGCTGACAGCCTTTGTGATGCGTTGGACAAGGAGGAGGGCGATTTTCGAAAAGTGTTTTTCCACAATGCGTTTCGGATTGTTGAGGATGGGGTCAAAATCCTCTTCCACTGTACCACTGTTGAGTTCGTTGCCCTTGACATCAAGTAAAGTGTAGTGGACGACTATTTTCCGACTATCGCTGCCATCTCCAAGTTCACCCGGATTTTTTGATCCACTGGCTTTCAAATCCAACTCGTTTATAAAAAGAAAAAGATCCGTTTTATATTTCGCCTGCATGACCTGCAAAACCTTTAGATTATTCAGTCGGGCATTCATAAAACGCTGCTCGCTGTTGGTTTCCACAATTAACTGGCCCTTTTCCACCTTCTTGAGCTCTTTTTCCTTTACCGGTGGTTTATAATTCTTTTGATCTGGCACGCGCAGGTACTCGTAGCCAAGCGCTTGATAAAGTGTGATCAAATCTTTTTTATACAAAACAGTATCTTCCATCAAATCCGTGCTTGCAAACTTTGCAGAACGAAGTGCTTTGTATACTTGTTCATTTAAACCATCGCGGAAACGGTAGCGGATTTCCTTTGCAGATTGTTTAGTTTCCGCGTTAATAGTTCGGTCTACCTCACTCATGTATAGTCGCGGTTCAAATGGAATCAGCAGGACTTTATGCGCAGGGGAGAGGTCGCGGGAAGGGGCGTTTTTTGTACTGCGCGTCTGCTCCTGCGCCACTAGTTTTTCAGCCGGGAGCATGCAGAGCAGAAGCAAAAGCCATATCAGAAGGCCAAATCGCAAGAGGAAAAATTTCTAAAATTAATTTCTTAACCAGTCCGTATTTGCATACAGCATCAGTCCAAGCACAATAAAGAGTCCAACATTATTTGCATAATAGATGACCGTATCTGAAACTTTTTTTCCGGTAACCATTTCCCACAGAATGAACATAATGTAGCCACCATCCAGCATGGGAATGGGGAGGAAATTCATAAAAGCTAGGGCTAAGGATAAGAAGCCGGTAAACATCCAGAACGACTGCCAGTCCCACTCGCTGTTCATCTGTTGCACCATCGTATAAAAACCACCCACCTGCTTGTGCGCATCTTTGACCGTAAAAAGCACAACAAATTGTTTGGCCTGCATGACAATCAGTTCCAGTCCATCACTTAATCCCTGGGAAAATGCCTGAAAGAAGGTAAAATGCTGTTCTTCCACTTTAAATTCTTCCACTGAGCCCGGGAAAAAACCAATGGTCCCTTCTTCCGACACTTGACAGCTCGTGCTCAGCTGGGTGATACCTCGGAGGACACTCAATTCCACTTTTTTACCTTTATTGCGAACGAGTTCAGCTTTCAGTTCATCAAAGTACTGAATGGGTGCTGCATTCACGGCGATGATACGATCCTTCACTTTTAGATCTGCATTGGCAGCAAAACTCGTGCTGTCAATCAGACGGATTTCCGGAATAAAACGTGCACTTACAAAATCTGTTTTTTTCATCCGCTTTAATATTTTTGAGCGGTCGGTATTGTCCACAGGAATGGAAAAAGCTTTTCCATCTGCATGCACACCTTCAATATTTTGGACACCATTCATGATGATTTCAACTGGAATGCGACGCACAGAATTGACCGGCTTACCGTCCAGAGAGGTAATAAAATCACCATTTCTTAAGCCCATATCATACGCCACACTGTCTACCATTAAACCATGCTTCAGATTGGTGATAGGCTGGGTACTTTTTCCCCAAACTAAAAGTGCCATCCAAAAAATGAAAACACCCAGAATAAAGTTCACTAGAATACCACCCATCATCACCAGCAAACGCTGCCACGCTGGCTTGCTACGAAGTTCCCATGGCTGTGGAGGTGCATCAATCAATGTTTTATCCATTTGTTCATCCACCATACCTGCAATCTGCACATATCCCCCAAAAGGAAACCAGCCGATACCATATTCCGTGTCACCGATTTTCTTTTTGAAAAGCGCAAAATTCATGACAGAGGCAAAAGGGAAAAGGAAGTCAAAAAACAGATAAAACTTATCGACTCTGCATTTAAAACGCTTCGCAAAATAAAAATGGCCAAACTCATGTAGAGTAACAAGAATGGTTAGGCTGAGGAATAACTGGGCAACTTTAATTAACATAATACGATTGGTTTTTTAACTGACCGGAATGTAAGCGGACTAAAAAGCCGTGTAAAAATACCTTTTTTTATGGGAATTTTAAGGCTCTTTGCGGCTTTTAAACATTATTAAGACTTAAAGCAGACTTTGGACAAAATTGCGGGTTTCGGTATCAGTAGCCACATAATCCACGTAATTCGGCTTGCGGATAAAACTAATGGATTTCATCGCCTTCTCTACCAATGTGCTCATCCCTATGAAGCTGACCTGATCTTTTAGAAAAGCAGCAACAGCTACTTCATTCGCTGCATTTAAGATACAAGGCATATTGCCACCCTGATGCATGGCTTCAAAGGCAAGTGCTAGATTGGTAAAAACATTCAAGTCGGCCTTTTCGAAGGTTAAAGACGGATAATCCATAAAATTAAAACGCGGAAAGGTATTCTTTACCCGATGAGGATAGGCGATTGCATATTGTATCGGTAACTTCATATCCGGCAATCCCATCTGTGCTTTCATGCTGCCATCTTCAAACTGAACTAGGCTGTGCACAATACTTTGGGGATGAACAATGACATCAATCTGCGAAGGTTCTAGGTGAAAAAGCCATTTTGCTTCAATGACCTCTAATCCCTTATTCATGAGACTGGCGGAATCAATGGTAATTTTCGCACCCATGGTCCAGTTCGGATGTTTTAGGGCCTGCTCTTTTTTTACCGTTTCAAGAAAAGCTCGGTCCTTACCGCGAAACGGACCACCGCTGGCAGTAAGGTAAATTTTCTCAATTTTATTGTCCCATTCACCGGCCAGACATTGGAAGATGGCGGAATGTTCACTGTCGACGGGGTAGAGGTTGACTGCTTTTTTTAATGCCAGCTCTGTTACCAGTTCGCCTGCCACCACCAGTGTTTCTTTATTCGCTAAGGCTATTTGTTTGCCATGTTCAATGGCATTGATTGTACTTGCTAAACCTGCATAACCAACAATACTTGCAAGGACCATATCAACGGTCTCCATTTCTACTATTTGCTCTACGGCTTTAGCACCTGCAAACACTTTTATATCAAGAGGACTCAAAACATCATTCACTTGTTTATACAGCCGCTCATCGGCAATCACCACCGCATTGGGTTTAAATTCCAGGGCCTGCTTAATCAACAAGTCGGCATTACGATTACCAACTAAAACTTCTGCTTCAAATAATGCAGGATTTTCGCGGATGACCTCCAGGGCCTGAACTCCAATACTTCCGGTACTTCCCAGAATAGCCAAACGTTTCTTTTCTTTCATAAACTGTTGCAAAACTCCGCTTTTTTAAGCAGGTCTCCATAATCTTTTTTGCACAATCCATTTACAGGATGTAATTTTACGATGTCTTATGGGGTGCTTTTATCGTTTCTGATAAATTGCTGAGATTATACCCGTTGACTTCAGATGATCAACATCGTTGTCAAACACCTGATCAGGATAATACCTGCGGAGGGAAAGAAAAATTGCTTGTGCAGCCCCGTGCGAGCAATGGTATTAACACATGAAAAAAAGAACATGTTTAAAAAGACAATGATCTTGTGCCTTTGCGCGCAGATGACCTTGCAGGCTCAAAATGCTGAAATTACCGGAACGCTTACCGGCTCTGATGGTGCACCGATTCCTTTTGCTTTAGTGAGCTTGCAAAAGACGCAGATTCATACGCTGAGTTCCGAAACAGGTGTCTACTCCCTTAAGGGATTTAAGGAAGGCACGTATTTGATTTCAGTTAAATGCACCGGCTATCTGGAGAAAATTGACACCCTTCGTGTCTCTGGCGCATTCAATTGGTCTCCCGTATTGGCGCTTTCTTCCAAAGAGCTGGATGAAGTAGTGGTGAGCGCCGGACGTGTGGATGACAGGAATGGCATGGCCTACAGCAATTTGAGTAAAGAGGCCATAGCGAAACAAAACCTAGGACAAGATGCGCCCTACCTGCTCAATACACTGCCCAATGTGGTGGTGAACTCCGATGCCGGCAATGGAATTGGCTATACGGGTCTCCGGGTCAGAGGCAGCGATCCTACGCGCATCAACGTCACCATCAATGGTGTCCCCGTGAATGATGCGGAATCACAAGGGACTTTCTGGGTAAATTTTCCTGATCTGATTAGTAGCACCGACAACGTTCAGTTACAACGTGGAGTGGGAACCAGTGCCAATGGAGCAGGTGCTTTCGGGGCGAGTCTTAACTTTCAGACCAATTCCTTAAATGATAAAGCTTACGGACAACTGATTAGCACCGCCGGAAGTTTTGGCACACTTAGAAATACAATAATGGCGGGTACCGGACTGATTGATAACAAATTCAGTATCGACGGGCGTTTCAGTAAAATAAACAGTGATGGGTATATCGATCGTGCCAGCAGTGATTTAGCTTCTGTCTATCTTTCCGCCGGCTATTACAGTAAAAAAAGTGTCCTCAAGTTCATCACCTTCGGCGGGCAAGAACGAACGTATCAAGCTTGGAATCTGGTCCCTGAGGACTCTGTTAAATTTGGAAACCGACGTTACAACAGTTGCGGGGAATATACGGATGCCAATGGCAAGGTCAGATATTACAGCAACCAGACGGATAATTATCGGCAAAACAATTATCAGCTGCACTTGATCCACCATTTCAATTCCCGTCTCAATCTCAATGTAACAGGACATTATACAAAAGGGAAAGGCTATTATGAAAATTACAAGTCGGGCCAGGAACTTGCTAATTTCGGCGTATCGGATGTGAAAGATGAAAATGGCAATTTGATTTCGACTACCGACTTAATTAACCGGCTTTGGTTAGACAATGACTTTGCTGGTGGGGTCTTTAATCTATTCTACAAACCCAATTCATCGCTAGCCTTTACCCTAGGCGGTGGCTATAACACTTATTTTGGCAGGCATTTCGGAGAGTTAGTCAAGACGGCGGGAGAAACCAACATACTTCTTGGTCAGCGCTATGGCATGAACACCGCCAATAAAAATGATGGTAACCTGTATCTAAAAACCAATATCCAAATCAGCCGTCGCTCTTCTTGCTTTATTGACCTGCAGACCCGAGGCGTGTCCTATAGCTTTTTGGGCTTTAATGACAGTCTCGTGCAGCAAATGAAAAATGTGAACTATGTTTTTTTTAATCCCAAAATCGGTTATAGCTACGACCTATCTGCTTCAAGTGCCGTCTATGCCTCTCTCAGCCGCGCCAATAAGGAACCCAATCGTGATGATTTTGTAAACAGTAATCCCCGCAGCCGTCCAAAGTCTGAACAACTGACAGATCTCGAAGCTGGATTTCGAATTCGTAATAAAATCTGGTTACTGAACATTAACCTCTACGCGATGCAGTACAAAAACCAACTGGTCCTGAATGGTCAGATAAATAATGTGGGAGCCTATAACCGTGTCAACGTCGCGACAAGTTTCCGACGAGGCCTTGAATTAGAAGCTCAGCGGGATCTTGGCCGCTATTTAACTTTTGGTGCCAACATCTCGTTTTCGCAAAACCAGATTCTGGGGTTTAGTGATTATGTGGACAGTACCGATGCCTCCGGTATTTATGTGCAGCATCGCAGAGACTATAAGCAAACAGACATCGCCTTTTCACCTTCAAGTGTGGCAGCTGTGATTTTTAGTATTAAACCGCTTCGTGATCTGGAAATCACTTTTACAGAAAAGTTTGTCGGTCGCCAGTATCTGGATAATACAAGTAATTCTAAAAAAACCATTGATCCCTATGCGGTCCTCGATGCGCGCATCAACTATAGCCTGAAGACAAAAATTATTCCTCAGATTACATTTATGCTCAGTGCCTATAACGTTTTTAGTAAAGCTTACGTTACGAACGGCTACACCTTTAGCCAGTATTATGCGGGAGAGCTTTCTCACTATAATTACTTCGCTTCTGCTGCACCACTTAACTTCCTCGGTGGGCTGAGTCTCAAATTTTAATAGAAGGGCCATAAAAAAACCGGTGCTCAAGGGTACCGGTTTTTTCACAATAAGATCGATTAAAGAACTTTAGAAAATTGAACCCAATACATGGCGCAATTTTTCAATCTGTGAATTCCACAGCAGTTTGGAGGATTCTCTTTCAGAATTAGAATCCGCAAAATCGGTCACAATGAGGGCAATATCATTGGTGAGATCATCGCGTTGAATGCGGAACTCAAAATAACTACCGTCAGTTTTTTCAACCCATTGAAAACGCACTAATTGTAAATCAATGGTTTTTAATAGCCTTGCCTGTTGTAGCTGATCATCCCAGATGAAAGTATAAATACCGTTACGAATATTAAGATCGTCACAAAACCACTCTGAGAGGCCGCTGGCGGTGCTAACAAATTCGTAAAGCATTTCTCCTGAAGCGTGGAAAACAAACTCTAGTTCAAATTTCCCATTTGGTTCCTTCTCCACTTTAACAGCGTAGGAGTCGCTCCTTCGGATGGGATTGGTAATAGACTGGGAGATAGAAGCAATCTTTGAAAGACTGATTTCGTGTTTCTTCGCAACCGGTATCGTGTTATTTATAGCCAGCACTTCACCCGAACGAGCTTCCGCGGCCGCTTTTTTGGTATTTTCAGGACTCTTAGTGGCGGTGGAAGCCCCTAATGCTTTTGCCGGAGGGGAGCTAACTGGTTTTTTAGTTTCGATTTTCACTGGGGCTTTTGCGGGCACCTTTACCGGGATTTTTTTTGCAGGGACAACTTGCGTCACGGCTTTTGCAGCGATCCTGGGTTTACCTGATGCTTTCGGCTCTACTTTTTTCTTAGGAGCCGGATGGGGGGGGCTCAGGGTCTTTTTTCCAGCTTTAGCAGGACTCTTTGGTTTAGCTTGAGCTATCGGCATTTTGCCGGCAGCTTTAACGGTGGTCTTGCCAGGGGCCTTTTTTGCCGCAACGACCTTATTAACTGGTTTGCTGACGGTTTTTTTTGCCGATGCAACGGTCTTCTTTACAGGAGGTTTAGGAGCAGACTTGCCCGCTGATTTTTTTGAAACAGGCACAGCTTTTTTCTCAGGCACAACGGGCTTCTTCACAGGAGGTTTCCCGGCGGTCTTTTTTGAAACCGGCGAAGCGTTTTTTGCAGGCGCCTTACTGGCAGAACCTTTTTTTACCGCCTTTTTGGGTGAAACCTTGATCTTTTTCGACATAGCCTAAAAATTTTGGGAAATGTATAAATTATTTACTAGAATGCAAATATTTCCCGAGTTAATTTGCACACTTCCTTCAACTTTCTAGTGATCCTAAAATTGATTTGCGATTGCCGGCCCAAAGTTATATATTTGCAGCCCCTTAAACGGCGGGATAGCTCAGATGGTTAGAGCGCAGGATTCATAACCCTGAGGTCCCGGGTTCAACTCCCGGTTCCGCTACTTGAAAATCAAGGACTTACGTTAAATCGTAGGTCCTTTTTAGTTCACGATGCTGCTTTCATCTTGAATCTTTACCGAATTCTTTGGTTTTCAAGTCGAGAGGAGGGGGGCTATTCCTTAAAGTGTGTCTCCACTTAAAATCAGCTATTGTCCCCTTTTTGAACTAAGGTGTCTCAAAAATTTGATTTAATACACTATTTCCCGGTATTCATTTTCGTTTTACTTCAGGTTGCATTTGCACAGGCAATCAATACCTGTAAAGGCCATAAAAAAATAGTACCAAGAAGGTCATTGAAGGTCTTGACTTCGAAGAGCATCCTCCTTTGATAAGGACTTGATAAATTATAAATTGATACTAGAATGTCAACTGGCCATAATAAATCGAGTATTAAATGACTATTGCTTGAATGCGCTTGAATAAAGAGTCGCCTTGCTAGAAGATTTATACCCTGTTCAATTAGTGAATTAATTCTCAATAATTAAGGCCTTTCAACTGCATTCACCCTTAATTTCAACTTAAAATATAAAACCCAAAGAAAACACCCGCTTAAATCAAACATATTGATTGACTCTATGTTATTGTTGTAACTTTACATCATAAATTTTTTAGAATGGCTGTATTTATTTTTCTCATCCTACATTGGTATCTTTCTCTTTTCGGCCAAACTTTTTACCTGCACCGTTACGGAGCTCATAAAATGTTCTCGATGTCACCTTTTTGGGAGAAATTCTTCTATATTTTCACTTGGGTAACGCAAGGCAGCTCCTATTTAAATGCGCGCGCCTATGCCATTTTACACCGAATGCATCATGCTTATAGTGACACAGAGAAAGACCCTCACACGCCACATTTTTTCAAAGAGGTTTTCACAATGATGTCGCACACAAAAAACGTGTACAACGGCATTTTACATGGAACGATGGAAATCGAACAACGATTTGATAAAAATTTCCCAGTCTATCCAAAAATCGATAAAATTGCAGACCATATCGCTGTAAGGTTGTCATTTGCTGGACTTTATATATTGTTTTATCTCTATTTTGCAACTGCATGGTGGATGTATTTATTGCTACCCATTCATTTCTTAATTGGTCCTGTTCAAGGTGCTGTGGTAAATTGGGCGGGTCATAAATATGGCTATCGAAATTTTCCCGGTGCAAAAGATCAATCAAAGAACACATTATTTATTGATTTCTTGATGTTGGGAGAATTGTTTCAAAATAATCATCATCACGCTGGAGCGAGACCCAATTTTGCTGCTAAGTGGTGGGAGATCGATCCAGTATATCCAATTATTAAACTATTTAATAAGTTGGGAATCATTAAGCTAATCCCGCTGAAATCTTAATTGTACGTGTCTTCCGAAAAAGTAATAGTAATAGGAGCAGGAGTAGGTGGGATGGCAACCGCAATAAGACTACGGCTGCTCGGGCATACTGTGCAGGTTTTCGAAAAAAATGATTATCCGGGAGGAAAATTAAGTCATTTTGAAACGAAAGGATTTAGGTTTGATGCTGGTCCGAGTTTATTCACCTCTCCACAATTTATTGAAGAACTGTTTGTACTAGCAAATGAACCAATTGCGTCCTACTTTGCTTATGAAAAATTAGAAGTAGCCTGCAATTATTTTTATGAAGATGGTGTCTGCATTAAAGCGTATACAAATAAGGATGCTTTTGCTCAAGAGCTGAAGGAGAAAACAAATGAATCTCCAGAGAACATATATAACTACTTAGGGCATGCTTCGAGAGCATACAATCGTATCGCTTCTATCTTTTTACGCCATTCCTTACATACCCTAAAGACAATTTTCAAAGCACCTATTCTTCAAGCCATTGTTAATTTAAAATGGGCTTATCTTTCCAAGTCATTAAATGACTACAATCAAACGGCATTTAAGTCCCCTAAATTGGTGCAATTATTCAATCGTTTCGCCACCTACAATGGCAGCAACCCTTACAAGGCACCCGCAATGCTTTCATTAATAGCGCACCTTGAACACAATGAGGGTGCTTTTTATCCCAAAGGGGGTATGATTAACATTACAAATGCATTGTATCGTTTAGCATTAAAAATAGGAGTACAATTTTCATTTGGAAAAGCAGTTCAAACGATACTAACTGAGGCCCATTGCGTGACAGGAGTTCAAGTTGAGAATGAACAGCATGACGCGACCATCGTCGTCAGTAATATGGATGTGTACTTTACCTATAAAAATTTGTTACACGACTTACCCAAGGCAGCTAAAGTTAAAAAACAAGAAAGGAGTAGTAGTGCTTTAATTTTTTACTGGGGCATGAACAAGACTTTTCCAACGTTAGACTTGCATAATATATTTTTTAGTGGGGACTATAAAGCTGAATTTGATGCCATCTTTAATACAGGGCTGCCATTTGAGGACCCAACAATATATATCAATATTACAAATAAAGTAGAGCCAGGTATACATGCACCTATAGGTAAAGAAAACTGGTTTGTGATGATTAATGTACCTGCAAACAGTGGGCAGGATTGGGCCCATTTGGAGGATTTTTACCGGCAAGTCGTCATCAAAAAAATAAATAAAATCCTAGGGGATACTGTTGAAACGTGTATCGAGGTATCCGAGGTGCTTACTCCGGTGACCATTGAGTCAAGAACAGCATCGTATATGGGTGCTTTGTATGGTACTAGTTCGAATAGCAAGTTAGCAGCTTTTATGCGGCATCCAAATTATAGCAAAACAACTAGCGGTCTTTACTTTGTCGGAGGTAGCGTGCATCCAGGTGGAGGAATACCGCTTTGTTTGTCAAGCGCAGCAATTGTAGCCAATTTAATCAAAGAGAAATACTAGTCAGTTTTTAATGTAACAATGACCTATTTTAAAAAACATATTCCACTTTTTGTAGCCCTTTTATTCCATATAAGCGGATTAATAGGTATCCTTTGCACACCTTACAAAGCGTTTTTTGTCAATAGCACACCACTTGTACTATTAACGATGTTTTTATTACTGTCCGCTACAGAAAAAAAAGTAGCTAAAGACTATTTTATGTTTTTCATAATTTCTTTTATTATTGGTTTGACAACAGAAATTATCGGCGTCAATACAGGTCTTCTTTTTGGCGATTACCAATATGGTTCAGTGCTGGGTCCAAAGCTATTCGGTGTACCTTTGTTAATTGGGTTGAATTGGTTTATAATTGTATTTTGTTCTGGATCACTCTGCACGCAGGGGCTCGAGGTACTTCAAAAAAAATTCAGTTTAAATATTCCTGCTTCTGCGTTTAAAATTGCTGTGGTTTTAGGAGGCGCGGCAATCGCCACCAGTTTTGATATTATTTTAGAACCCGCTGCGGTAAAACTTCACTTTTGGTCATGGGAAAACGGACTCATTCCTTTATTTAATTATATCTGTTGGTTTAGTATTAGTGTCATTTTACTGAGTGTGAAAATGTATTTTAACAAGTTCGGTGCTCACCCATTTTCTATCGCATTGCTGAGTATACAGGCAGTGTTTTTCTTAGTGCTCAACTTGTTTTTGTAATTACAAGGCCCAACTTTTAATTTGTTTGGATTAAGTTGAACTACTGCTAGTCCCTTTAAATAGGCGTTGAAGTGATTATCAATGCTCCTATGCATTCAAATTAGTAACAAAGTACAATTCTATAATAATACAGCCTAGCCTTAGCTAAAAGGCAGTAAATATATAAAACAGACCCAATTGAGAGAAATAAGGCTTAAATAAGGGTCAATGAGATTGTTTTCGCTTTTATGAAGACACAAGACTGTGACTGCCAAAGCCTTTTATTTTATTAAACTATCTTGATACGTCTGAGGTCCCGCGTGGTTACCTAACGCTTCTGATACCGTAAAAGCCTGAAAGCCTTTTTACTTTAAACAGCTGGGAAACAATCGCAAAGCTAAGCGATCAGCTCGCGAATTTTGTCTTTGGATTCTGGACTAACCAGTACATTATTCCGGTTCAGCCATTCATTTAGATTTTGTATAAAACTTTCCCTGTCAGCAATATGCTCCAATTTGATGGTCACCGTTTTACGATTTTTCTTGACAAAATAGAAGATAGCGTGACGAAATTCAATGACCATCACCTCAGAAGCAAATACTTTTTGAATATCGTTTCCTGAAATAAAAAGATAGTTTGCGTAAATATTCACAAAACATAATTTTTCTTTGACTTTGAGATAGGTAATGATTCCCTCCGTTACGGCAATGAGCAAACAAATCGGGAAAATGGCTTGAATACGATCGCTGCCACTGATGTATAAAATCACGGCAAAACTGAGGAAAATGCCCACTTTCAGTGTCCTCACCATATAAAACTGATTAGTAAAGTAGGGATAGCGCTGTACAGGCAGGGAAGCCTTAAAACTCGCATTGAGATATTCGTAGCAACTCAGGAAAATATATGCCAAGCCTGTAAGCAACTGAATTCCAAGGAGCTCTTTCCAGTTATACCAGCCGAAATAAAAGTTAAGGGCGGATAAAATCACAACTCCCACGAGAATGATACTTTTTCCTACTGCTGCGATCGCTGAATTCATAATGTGTGGACTTCTTACTCAAAGATACAAAATAACGTGCCACATTGTTTAAAAAAAGGCTTGAATATCTTTTCTAAATCTGCTTTCCGGAAGGAGCAGTAAATGTTTAACTTTAGGGCATATGGCTTTTGTACATCCAGATTTTTTGTGGGCACTCCTGGTCGTTTCAATCCCGGTATTGATTCATCTTTTTAATTTTACGCGGTACAAAAAGGTCTATTTCAGTAATGTCCGTTTCTTAAAAGCGGTTCAACTTGAGACCAAGTCGCGCTCTCGCCTGAGAGAAATACTCATTTTACTCTTCCGTTGTCTTTTTCTGACGGCGCTTGTATTGGCTTTTGCGCAGCCGATATGGCCTCTGGAAAAAAATCAAACGCAGGTGGCCTCTAAGCAAGTATCCCTCTACATTGACAATTCCTTCAGCATGGAAAATGTCAGTACTAGGGGACCTCTATTACAAGTTGCTATTCAGGAAGCGCGGGATCTAGCATCTGCACTAAATCCGGACACCCGTTTCCAGCTGCTCACCAACGATTTTGAAGGCCGTCACCAGCGTCTCTACTCTCGAGAAGATTTTATCCGTTTGCTCGATGAAGTTCACATTTCTCCTGCTCCCAGACGTTTATCGGAGGTGCTTGCCCGTCAAACTTTATTTCTACAAGGAACCGGTGCAGCCGATAAACGTCTTTACCTGTTTAGCGACCTGCAGGCTAATGCTGTGGATTTAAGCAATTTTCTTCCCGATTCCGCCATGCATTATACCTTTGTACCGCTTCGCGCCAATAAAGTAAATAATGTCGCGGTGGACAGTTGCTGGTTTGAGACGCCCATGCAACAAAAAGGATTTATCCAGAACTTGCATGTCCGCCTTCGTAATTATGGTGATGAGGCCATTGACCTCGGGACAGCGCGCTTGGTCCTAAATAATCAGCAGACGGCAATTGCTTCTTATTCGCTGCAAGCCCTTGCACAAACAGAACTCTTATTCAGTTTTGAAAACAATGTGAGCGGCTTTACACAAGCCAGCCTGCAGATTCAAGATTATCCCGTGGGCTTTGATGATGAATTATTCTTCACCTTTGATTCCAGAATCTTTATCCAGGTAGTGCTCATCAATGGGAAAAACGCGGGCAGACAGTTTAGTACTTTATTAGGAAATGACAGCATATTCCGCGCCACCATTCTGGATGAGCAGATGATTAATTATGCGGCATTTAAGAAAGCCGATGTCATCGTGCTGAATGAATTAGAAAATCTGAGTTCTGGATTACTGGCAGAGTTGCGCAACTTCGAGGAAAAAGGTGGGGTTTTGCTGATTGTGCCACCTCGCAGCCTCGGTTCAGAAGACTATCGCCAAGCCTTCGCAGAATTTGGCCTGCCTATTCCCGGTATTAAAGATACAAGTGCGCAACGGACCGGACAACTGCAGTATGCCTCCTCCTTTTTTGCAGGGGTTTTTGAAAAGCAGGAAGAGAAAATGAACATGCCACTTGTTAATCTTCATTTTCGTCTGCCTCAGCAGGCCGGTGACGCAGAAGTTCTCCTGCGCCTGCAAAACGGCGATCCCTATTTCATTGCCGGCAGAAAGGGACTACTACGAAGCTTTTTTATTGCTTCGCCCCTCGATGAGCGGAGTACCAACTTTCAGAAACATGCACTTTTTGTCCCAATTCTTTACAAAGTTTGTTTTGGAAGTCTGCCTCAACGTCCCTTGTTCTACCTAGCAGGAACAAATGCCATTATTGCTTGGCGGATGGACAGTCTGGGAAAAGACCAGCCTCCCCACATCGTGAGTGCAGATGGTAAAATCGATCTCATTCCTGAAGTCCGCCGAAGTGCCGGCGAACATCAGCTTAACACGCGCGGGGAAATAACTAAACCCGGATTTTACACCTTAAATCTTGGCCAATCCTCAAAAAGTCCGCTTGCATTTAATTACAGCCGTCAGGAATCTGATCTCCGGACCCTAAGCACGCAAGAATTGCAACAAATGATTGATAGCAGAGGCTGGCAGAATGTGAGTCTTTTAGACAGCGCTGCGGGAACAATAGGAAAGGCAGCGGCACTTGATACCGAAGGCAGAAGATTATGGAAATTATTTTTAATTTTAGCACTCATATTCTTGGCTACGGAAGTGACTCTTCTTCGCCTTCTAAAATAAGACACTTATGACAATACTAATCAGGGAAGTACAAATCATATCACCGGGAAGCACCTTTCACCGCAAAAAAATAGACGTGCTGATTGAAGGTGGAATGATTATCCAGATTAAGAAAAACATTTCGGTGCGCTCCAACTACAAAGTGATTGAAGAGGAGGGACTCTGTGCCTCACCAGGTTGGATGGATCTTCAGGCGGTAAGTGGCGATCCAGGGCTGGAGTTTAAGGAAGACCTAGACAGTTTAATTGCCTGTGCAGCTGCAGGTGGATTTACTGCTGTCTGCGTCCATAATTATAATCAGCCTGCACTTCATAGCAAAACACAGATTGAATACATTTTGAATAAAACCCGAAATAAAATTGTCGACATTTATCCCCTTGGTACCATTACAGTAGAGGGAAAAGGAAAAGATTTGGCGGAGATGTATGACATGAAGCAGAGTGGGGCCCTTGCCTTCAGTGACCATAAACATCCCATTAAGGATGCGGGAATGGTCATGCGTGCCCTGCAATATGCTGAGAATACGGGTTCTTTCATCATGACGCATTGCAACGATACTTCAATTTCAGGTGGTGGGCAAATGAATGAAGGGGAAGTCTCCACCAGTCTTGGCTTAAAAGGTATTCCTGCTTTGGCGGAAGAACTCATGATTGAACGCAATCTGTCCATCCTAAATTACACGGGTGGCCGACTACATATTCCAACCATCAGTACCAAAGGAAGTCTCGATTTGATTCGTAAAGCAAAAAATGCGGGTTTAATAGTTACCTGTGGCGTTGCGGCTGCTAATCTTTTGCTTGACGATTCTTTTTTACGCGAATTTGACACGAATTATAAACTCGATCCGCCTTTGCGCAACAAAAAGGACGTTCAGGCGATGCGCGCTGGGGTCGAAAGTGGTGTAATTGATGTCATTGTCAGTGACCATGTCCCACAGGATACGGAAAGTAAAGAGCTGGAGTTTGATCTTGCCGACACGGGCATTATTAATCTACAGACTGCTTTTTCCTGCGCTCTGGAGGCCTTGAAGGAAAAAAATCTGGACGTACTGGTTGAAGCTTTCAGTAATCGGCCGCGTCAAATAATGGGTCTGCCAGCAGCAGTAGTAGAAGAGGGTAGGGATGTGAATCTGACTTTGTTTAATCCAGCTACCGTGACGGAATTCAACACCCGTAGCAATCGTTCCCATTCAGGAAATTCACCCTTCTTTAATCAGAAATTACAAGGCAGAGTAGTGGGCATTATCAAAGGATCTAAAAGTTATTTTAACTAAGATTTTCTTTGAGGACTTGTAACTTGTAATGTACATCGAGATCGTAGGCTCCTGAACTTATGTCCTCGCTAATATTCTGATAAAGCAGCAGGCATCGCTGACCTGCAGCCAGTTGTTCAGCTGCACCAAGACTATCTCCCATCTGCAGGTAATATTCGAAAAGCAAAGCGGCAAAAATCTTTTTTTTGCTGACGTCACCGTCCTCTAGGAGTTGATTAAATTCGTGTGTGGCCATGTGTCCCAAATCCTTGACACTGATACCTGCATATGTCTGTGTAAGCTCTGCAAAACTACGCTCATAGGCTTCGATTTCATTGCGTTTACGCTGTCCAATCGCCAAGGCCAATGCCTTTCCAAAGGTTTCTAGTTGTTTAACGAGATAATCTCTACGAAACATCTTGACTTGTTAACTTTGCGTAAAGGCTTAAAACCTGGGGAATAAGTGGCTGGACGTCATCGTTGTTAATGATAAAATCGGCCTGCTTTATTGTTTCGGATGGCGGCCACTGTGCAGCCATCCGGGCGCGGATCTCCATTACAGACAGCTGATCTCGCAGCTGGACCCTTTGAATTCGCACTGTTTCAGGCGCGCAGACCACTATAACTTTATCCACTTGCTTTTCAAGTCCTGCTTCAAACAGCAAAGCACTTTCTTTCACAATCAGCTGACCGCGGTGCGCTGAAACGAATGCCTGCATGGCATGATACACGGCAGGATGAAGAATGGCATTTAAGGCGGTCAACACAGTTGGCTGTTCAAAAACCACTTTGGATATAAAAGGCCGGTTCAGTTGTTTGTCAGAGAGATAGGCTTCAGGTCCAATCAGGGAA
>CALPON020000024.1 GCA_943325195.2 Sphingobacterium thalpophilum
CTGCCACTGAAGCGGATATTAAAAAAGCCTATCGAAAGTTGGCGCGTAAGTACCATCCCGATCTGAATCCTAATGAGGCAGCCGCTAAAAAAAAGTTTCAGCAAATCAACGAAGCCAATGAAGTGCTGAGTGATCTTGAAAAGCGAAAGAAGTATGACCAGTATGGGAAGGACTGGAAGCAGGGTGAAGCTTACGAGCAGGCGCGGCAACAGCAATCCTACCAGGGCTCTGGCAGGGCTGGTAGTTTTGGCGGTGAAGGCGATTTTTCTGATTTTTTTGAATCCATGTTCGGCGGGTCCTCACGTGGTGGTGGCTTCCAGGGAAGTCGCGGCGGACGCTACAAGGGCGCGGATCTGAATGCTGAACTGCGACTGGATTTACGCGATGTATTTAAAAGCAAGCAGCAGACACTGACGGTGAATGGACGAGCGATTCGCATGACCATTCCTGCGGGAGTTGAAAACGGGCAGACTATTCGTATAAAGGGACATGGCGCTGCTGGCGCGAACGGCGGTCCCACTGGCGACCTCTACCTCACTTTTCAAATTGCGAACAACAGTCCTTTTCGCCGTGAAGGCAATGACCTGCACACCACGCATGCACTGAATTTGTACACCGCGGTTCTTGGTGGTGAAACAACGGTGGACACTTTTGATGGAAAAGTAAAGCTGAAGGTGCCGGCAGGTACGCAAGGCGCCACCAAGGTGAAACTAAAAGGAAAGGGCTTTCCGCTCTACCGTCAAGAGGGATTATTTGGTGATTTGTATGTCACCTATACTGTTCAGGTTCCCATGAATTTATCAGCTGCTGAAAAGGCATTATTTGAGCAACTTTCTGCCCTTCAGAACCAGGGCGAAAGGAAAGAGGATGAGATTTGACAACAGCTGCCAGCAGTAGTTGCTGGCGCTCGATTTTAGACTGCATTCCACGAGCTGGGACGCACTTCTCTTCTTGAAGAAGGAAATCAACACTTTGTAGACTAAGAGTAAGTAAGGGTGCCGGAAAGGATGGTCCACCAGCCCTCGACCTGCACCTTCATTTGGAAGATCTCCCCGCAACTACCCATCGGCAATCAACGCATCCTTCCAGAAAAACCTTCTAATTTAATTTCTATTTTTTGAATTCCCCCAACCTTCTTTCCAGCAACTTCGTATTAAAAGAAAGCCAGAAGTCCTGGCACGTTTTTTTGGGCCATTCACCAATTACAAAAGTCATGGAAGCCAACTTAAATCCACAAACTGAGAATTCTCAAAGCACTCATGAGATGAGCAGTGAGAAATCAGAACTCATGAAGTTTTTTGAATATCAGGTCAACGATGCCGATTGGGCATACAAGGATCTGGTGAAAGCCATTCTGGAGGCAGAGCCTGGCGAAGCCTGAAAACATCCCTCGTGAGGACCAGCAATGCGAAGTATTTTTCGCACCTTTGCGGCATGTCACGCATTGCACAACTTGTTTCAGAAATTAAAGATGCCGGGCCAACTGCGTCTTTGACCAATGCCTTGCGTATTTACAGGATCTTGGATTCCAATGCTGGTTTGTTTAAAGAATCCATTGAACTGGTGAATTTTAATCCCTTATTGGAATTGTTTGGCAAGTTGGCGGACAGCAGTGCTAGGGACCTTAGTTCGCCTTATTTTAAGGACGATTATTCACGCGCTTACGAATTGTTATTATTTTACTGTAATCGTATCTGACACGAATCATACGCCAAGTCCCTTGAGGGCTGGGCATAAAAAAACCCGGATCGCCCGGGTTTTTTTATGCAGCAAAAACCTTCTTCTCCGTTAAGCCTCTACTTCGGTAACGATGCTCGGGAAAATTCGGACATTGTTGCCCTCTTCGCGTCGGAACTGATACGTGTATTTGTAGTGACTTTCCAGACCTGATTTATTAGGCAGACCATTGATCATCATAATATTTCTGTTTTTTGCAAAACGCAGAAGTTCGCGCAGATAGTGGGCGGAAATCTGGCCCACCTCGTCAATAATACAATGTACCTTAAAGTCCTTACTACTGCGGTGTGAAGATTCTTTAATAAACACATGCAAGAGCGTGATGTAGATAATTGCTTTCACGAGAATGTCGGTACCGGTGCTGCCGATGCTGTCGATTTTATGGGTCCAGCCTGTTTCATTCATCCCCTCTTTGATATTGAATTTTAGTTCAAACAAATCCTGTAGGCGAATTTCTTCCTGCTCTTGTTCCTTGATAGCGGTGCGCAGTTGGTCTAGCAGTTTTACAGCGCGGGTGCTGATTTCGCGTTTGTTGCCGGTGGCGAAATCGGTGTTAAATAAACCCTCATTATAAACCAGACCGTTTTCTTCACGGAATTCCTGTATTCTTTTGAGTAAGCGGTAAACTTTATTGTCGGATTCTTCGAGGCGGATTTTAATAAATTCAATCAACTTACTTTCTTCGAATTCCGCTTTTTTGAAATCTTCTGCAATGAGGCTGATGATGTGCTGTATTTTATCCTTTTGACCACTCAGTTCCTTTACCTTTGTGGCGATGCTGTCAGTAACTAGACCAATTTGAGTTGCCGTTTCAGCGATCGATAATTCAATTTTATTTTCGTTAATAAAAGAACGCAGATTTTGCGCAAAACGCTCATATTCGCCTTGTGAAGCGTCGTTGCGAATCACAAAGTTAAAGTGGTTGTCCAGACGGTATTTGCCGGCAAATTCATTTACATAACGCTGAAAAGCACCGTACTCCTCATTAAAATGCGAATCGTTTTTCAGGAGCTGCGTACAGAGATCCATGATGTGATAATTTGTTCGCTTAGGTTCTGCTCGCTCAATAATATCCGAGAATTTGGAGTAGATCGGCGTTTCACGGAAGTTATTGCTGAAGAAATTAATACCATTATTAAAATCAATTAGTTCCTCATCAAAGGCACGTTTTTCTTTATTGAGGTCCATGCGTTTCATATTGAACTTGCGAGTAGCTTCTTCGAGTTGCACCGCGAGGTCATTATTACTTTTCATGAATTCCTCTTTTTTCTGGATAAGGTCTGGCAGTTTATCAAAAATCTCGCGTTTATCTTTCAAGTAATCGCTGATGATTTGGGCATACTGTTCAATTTCCTTAAGCGCTTCTTGTAATTCCTTCATGCGGGTCTCCACTACTTTAAGTTGTTTGGAGTCCACACCTTTGCTCTTGAAATTACTTTCTTTTTCTTTTGCGAGTTCGTCTTCTTTATTTTCAAATTCGCGGACCTGGTTTTTCTTTTCTACTTCCAGTTCTGAAATTTCTGTTTCCTGTCTGCTCTTTAATTCCGAAAGCCGCTCGTCGTTATAGGCTTTCAGTTTATCAATCTGTGTATTAAAATCACTGAGTAATAAATTTTTCTTCTTGTTGAGAATACTGAGTTCTTCTTCAATGATATTTAGGCGCTGACGATTTCCGGTAAGGCTTTCTTCTACTTCTTTGCCTGCACGGGAACCCCAGTCTTCAAGTTCCTCATTCAGTTTCTGTTCGCGTTTGTCAGCCAGTTCAAGAGAGTAGGCGAGTACCTTCACGTCTTCTTTTAGTTCTCCCAGTTGTTTTCCAAATTTATCTGCCGCCAGCATTTTTTCTTCATTATTGGCGGTCTGAAACTGATTTAGGGCTTCTTCCAGATCACGAATCTGCGCGAGGCGTTCGTTTTTCTCATACTGATACTCCTCGATGGACTTTGAAACAACCTCCACCGTATCCAGATTGAGACTAATGCCATACAGTGTATCCGCAGTTTCCTGACGAAGTTCCGGTGTGATATCCGTGCGGAATAGCAGTTTTTCGTTGACTACTTTTCCAATGGTCTGATGCCAGTTTTTGACATTTTTTTCGAGAAAACCATAAAATGCATCGTGCTGAACATTTAATTTGGTTTCAATTTCCCGAATTTCATTTTTGATACGAATAATCTCGTTGTTGGTCTGATTGACCCGGTTATTCAGACTGCTTTTTAAACGCGACTCCAGCGCTTCCCATTCCCGCTGAATGGTCTGGATCATGTTTTGTTTAATTGCGCGTTCTGATTTGTTCTTATAACTGACAGCGCGCAGTTCCGCTAATTCATTTTCGAGACTGCGGATTTCGAGCTCATAAAAACGTGTATTGCGAATAACTTTTTCCTCGCTTTTCAGTCCGTTTAATTCAATCTGCTTGGAGGTGACTTCGGAATTAATTTCCTGCAGGTTCTCATCGCGGGTCGCTTTTAATTCCGAATCGCGCTTATTAAATTCGTTTTTCTGCAGTAACTGCAATTCGTTATAGTGATTAAAAATCTCACTTGTACGCGAATTGATTTTGTTAACATAAGCTGCCTTATCATTGCGCAATTGCTCAATGAGCGAGGTGTATTTCATTTCAATACTCGCTACATTGGAGGTCAGACTTTCATATTCCCTTCTGGCAATATTAAGGTCGACTTGAAGTTTTTCTCGTTCCGCGTTTTTTTCAACGGCCTCAGCAATGTTTTTGTCTTTGTAATCTTTCAGCTTTTTATTGGCATCGCGAATGGTGCGGTCATAGTAACCAATTTCTTCGCGAATATCATTCTGTTTTGTCTCAATATGATCTTTCTGCTCTTCATGCGCGGCGGTCAGGACTTCCAGTTCTTCTTCTTTTTTCTTAGCTGCCTCCCGAATAGCTTCATTTTGGGATTCCGCGAAACGCAGACTGCTGCCCAACTTATCTGCGAGTTCCATTTGCGCACCTTTCAGCATGTGCACTTGGTCGTATTTTTTGTCAATTAGTTCGATGAGTTGCTGAGATTCTTTTTTTAGATAAATTTCGATATCCGAATATTTTTCATTGAACTGGCGCAACTGTCGCTCCACCTGTTCGAGCTTAATACTGCTACTTTCAGTGGTCAAGGAGTTTGCAATAAAGTCCTTAATGAACCGCGAGTCCACACTGTTTTTAGAAGAAAGAAAAACGTTGGTGATGGATTTCGGAATGTTCTGGTATTTTTCATTTCCTTTCAGAAGATGAAACTTGGCGAGTTGTTTATCTGTCTCAGTGCCAAAAATAATGTTCCGGTAGCGCTCAAAGGTGTCGATCTGGTTGGAAATATAAATGCCTCGTTTTTCCAGATTCGAAATGATTTCCTTAATCTTCATCGCCTCATCATTGTCATTGAAGAAAAAATCAGGATTATACGCTGCATCTACAAAACGGAAGACGAGTTTGTTGTGGCGGTAGACGATGACAAAGAACGGCTTGTCCTCTGTTGCAATTTCATAGATCAGAAACGAATTTTCGTAGCGGAAATAATGCTCTTCAAAGGGTTTCTGCGAGGCACTGATGCCGAGTCCCCGGCTATTAGCGCTGTAGAAAAATAGAATGGCGCGCTGCAGGGAGGTCTTACCAAAATTATTGGTCCCCACAAAACAGGTATTTCCACTCAATTCAATATCCGCATATTTGACATTTGCGACGTTTATCTCTACAATTCTATTTAATATTCTGCAGTTTTCCATGCTTGTCTTGCTGTGCTATTAGTTATAGATCAATCCCTGGGCATCATCCGAGTTGCCGCTGTCTTCATAAATCGCAATGCTATTGATGACATCCAGCAGGTAAGTGTAGGAATCAAGGACCTTGTAAGATTCTGTTTTTTCATCTTCCATTTCCAAATAACTGTCACGACTCATGAGTTCGCAGATTTCGCGGACCTTGTTGTGCAGGGTTTCTGAACGGTATAGGGGGATTTTCTGAAGTTTTTGTTTTAAACGGACATTGGCATTGCATTCTTCTGCAATTTCACCGGGACGGAAACGGCTGCCAATGGTGATCTTGTTATCCATACTTGCAAAAAGATCAATGATGTCAATATAGCGCTCAAAACGTTCTAGTTTTTTTTCTAGTTCACTGTTGGGTTCGTTTAAACGGGAGAAATAGAAGTAATTATTACCCCGTTCAATGTTATAACGAATGACATTAAAATAGGCTTGAAGGCGGTCAAAATTATCGGGATTGTTAATGATATCATACAAACGGTTCATGCCATCGCGTGTTCCATTGCTGGAAATAAAATTACCACGCGCCATTACGGCGAAGATTTCATGTGTTTGTTTCGGCAGTGTAAGGTCTTCCATCTGTTTCTTGTTTTCTGTTTATGCTGCTTTTTCCTTTTTCTTTTTTTCTACCATAGGTAGAATGAGGGTGTAACCTAGACGTTTACTTTTCTTAGCGCTGTCTTCGTAATCGTAATAAATCAAGCGGTATTTAAAATCTAGTTTTGTCTGATATTCCATGGCAATTTCCACGAAGAGCGATAAACGCTCTTCAAATGTTACGGTCCCAATCGCCTTTGGAAACTTATATTCCATGAGGTATTCAAAAAGATTACTTTTTGTCTGCGTCAGAAAGCGTTCCACTAGTTTTTCGGTATCCAGTTTGATCTGCTGCTCGATTCCTTTTTCCTTAAAGTTCCCCTGCATGCGGTCCGCCATACCCCGCACCATCAGGCGCGTCAGCTTGTATTTTTCTGAAATACGCTTGCAAAGAACATGTCCCTCATCCGTGTACAGGAAGTCCACCGCAATCTTTGTCTTCGGCGTCTTTACCCCATTATACCGCAGCGTGTTGATGTTGCGTACAATTTCATTAAAATTTGTCTTGAAATGCAGACTGCCATGATCCTTAATCTCTTTCAGACGCTGAGCTTTGACATAGACATCCAACTGGAATTGAATCTTATTGATAAAATCCGTAATGTCTGTCTGAATCTCAATCAGATAATCTAGATTTTCGATCAGACTGACTTTTAGTGCCTGCACAATGCCATATAATTCTGAATCGTTCGTCAAAGCAAAGAGTGCGCGGGTTTCCTCCACCACTTCTTTTGTCTTTTTGATAAATTCAATGATCGTGTCCCGCTTCTCGCGATAATCCTGCAACTTTTGCAGTTTGATGCGGTAATTGCTTTCGTTCTTGTAAGTGTCATCTACATTTTTCTGTAGCTTGATAATCTCTCTTGTCAGTGTCGCATTAATCCTCTTCAGGTATTTTTTGATACTCCGCAGGAAACGCACTTCGCGGGCTTCTTGGTAGAACTTAATGTGACGGTTGAGCTCATTGATGTAATCCGAAATAAAACCCGGTGTGACTTCACCAATTTCCATGAAGTCCTCAAACATTGCTACTACCGCATCGTTCAGACTCACAATGTTCTCGTATTCGTAAACGAGATCCAGCGATTTTAGTTTTTGAAATTGTTCCTGGCTGATCTCTCCACGGTTCAATAATTCCGTCACCGTGATGTTGTCACGGTGCGCAAAAAGAAATTCAACTACTCCCCGGTGCTGGTACAATTGGGAAAGTATGTCGTTCACGTTTACCTGTAAAGCCATAGATGTGTGCTAACAAATAAATGTACGAAGGCGGGGGAACCCAATAAAACGGGGTTATTAACAAAATAAGAAGTAATTAACTTTTGAGGAAAAAGGTGCTGATTATGAGGGTTGTAAAGGCTTGGAAGCGATTTGAAAAACTATTAACAGGCTGTTATTAAGTGTTAACAGATGTTCACAAAGGTATCAGGTGGAGGTTTTCCGACAGCGTTGGTACAAATCGATCAGCGCTCGTGTAAAGCTAGGCCACTCGTATTTCTTTTTTTCTGCAGCTACCTGTGCTGAGAAAAGTGTTTCTCGGTCATTCTGAAAATAGTCTATGATCTTGGCTGAAATTTCTGAAATATTATTTTCCACGACATAGCCGCATTTTCCATCGGGTACTATTTCGGACAGACCTCCTGTGTTGGTGACCAGCATCGGTTTGTTGTAATAATAGCCGACCATGGTCACACCGCTGTTGGTAGCATTGCGATAGGTTTGCGCCACTAGATTGCAGGCGCAGAAGTAATAACGTACTTCTTCATTGGCAATAAAGCGATCATGGAGGAGGATCTGTTTTTCTAGCTTAAACTTGCTAATCAAATCAAGATAGACCTGCTTGTCCTCATAAAATTCCCCGGCAATGAGGAGCTGAATGTTTTGATCCCGCAATTGCGGATCTGCCATCGCTTCCATCAAAATGTCGAGTCCCTTGTAGTGACGAATCAGTCCAAAAAACAAAACAATTTTTGCAGTGGGTGCGATGCCTAGTTTTGTGCGGGCTTCTTCCTTTGAAACCGCCTCCCCATAAGTCTCATACATGGGGTGGGGTGAAAAAACTTTGTTTTCGGTCTTGGTAAAAAGTGCAATGTCCTTCAGCACTTTCTGACTCATGGCGATAAAACCGTCGCAGGAGTTGACAAAATAGCGGGTGAAGGGTTTGTCACCAAAACGCTTTTCATGCGGAAGTACATTATCCGTCAGTGCCAGTTTTACGGTGTCTTTATTTACTAGGCGTGCAATGGTACCGAGAGCGGGACCAAAGAAGGGTAGCCAGTAGCGGAATAAAATGAAGTCTGGTTTTTCTTGATTGATAAAGCGCGCCGTTTTGATCCAGTTGAGGGGATTAATGGTGTTGATAAGGGTATGGATTTGAATGCCTGCCGGTGCCTGCCCGCTTTGTTCAAACTGACTGGATCCCGGAAAAAGGAAATTCGGGTATTGGAGGCTGAAAGAAATTATTTGCGCATCATGTCCTTCACGAAGTAATTCTGAGCACAGGTTCTCGTTGAACTGTGCCGGACCACCCCGAAGGGGATAAGCAGGACCGATAATGAAAATTTTCACTGTCTTTTTGTATTCTGTAAAAATACATTAGTTTTTTTAAACAAGATTTTTTCATTTCCATGCTTATTATTCAGCTGCTTAATCCTATCTTCATTCTCCTTATGGAGACGTCCCGCAGTGTTGCCTATTCAAAAACAACGGTCAGTGAACTCATGATACCCGCCTACGCTAATTTTGGTGGAAAGATTCACGGTGGAATTTTATTGTCCCTCATGGATAAAGTGGCCTACGCTTGTGCCAGCAAGCATGCCAGCAATTATTGCGTCACGGTCTCGGTTGATCATGTAGACTTTCTGCAACCTGTTGAGGTAGGTGAGATGGTCACTCTCTTTGCCTCCGTAAATTATGTTGGAAAAACAAGTTTGGTGGTCGGAATAAAGGTAATCGCTGAAAATTTTAAAGCAGGCACGGTCAAACACACAAACACTTCTTATTTTACGATGGTGGCAAAAGATGAGGAGGGAAAGCCAACAGCTGTTCCCTTACTGATTCTTGAAAATAAGGAAGAGCTCAAACGCTGCCTGGAAGCCATCAAACGAAAGGAATTGCACCAGACTTATAAAAAGGAGTTACAGTCCGCCCGCCTGGCTTTACTGACGGAACCTGAAAATGAACTGCTTAAAAATGAGCGTGTTGTTGTGACCCTGAGGGATTAAGACTTACCTGCCACTTCGTATGGAAGATGTTTGTTGGGTAGTTGACCATTAAATCAGAAAATAAGGCCAGTTATACAGATGCAGGGATTATCTTTGCCGCCTTGGCTATATTCGTTAAAAATTTACTTTTGATGAATGACCGGCTACTCGTCCTCTAAAAAACTGACATGATAAAAAATTTACTTTTCTCCTTTCGTCCCTCTTTTACGAGTGTGGTTGTGCTGATGTTTTTTTATTCCACATCTGTTGCGCAGTCCCCTGTGGTCATCAATGCGCCGCAGAGTAATACGCTTGCGGCGGGATTTTTTATTCCGAACTCTACTGCTGGGATGGCCTATTCCCGTGCTGCATTTTTTATTCACCGTCAGGAGATGGCCCCGCATGCCAATGTGAGTATGACTTCTTTTTCAATTCCTTTACTCGGCAATACGAATACACTCAGTACAGTAGGAAATTTCACACTCTATTTCGAAAACACAAGTGCTAACCGCCAGTGGTTTCCTTGGAGTTTTGCGAATGTGGTTGCACCCATGACCGTGGTGTATGCCGGCACCCTTAGCATTCCTGCTGCAGGCGTTAATTTTATAACAGTGAATCTACAAACACCTTTTGTCTACACGGGAGGAGGTTTTAATGTGGCTTATGCATGGGATTATGCGGGACCATACAGCAATGTGCAAGTGAATGCCGCCTGTACGGATTTATTTACCGGCATTGAAAATTACGGGACGCAGTTCTGGACCAGTTTTGCTAACTCATCCACCGCTGCGCCTGCAACCATTGGCGGCAGCACCTTCTGGAGGCCCTGCTTTCGGTTTGGAGGAACAAAATTACATACGAATGATCTCTATCTGGCGGACGGGCATGCGCCGGGGAAAGTCCTTTCAAACGGCAACGGGCAGAGCACGATCGTTTATCTTGCAAATGCTGGTACCAGCAGTGCGCAGAATGTCAGCGTCAGTTTGGTGAGCAGCGGCGCCAATTCCTACAGTACAATGCAGGTTCTGCCCAACCTCCCTGCATCTGCCACGCAGAGTATGGCCTTCAACGGCTTCTCACCAGTTCTGAGCGGAATCAATACCCTGACAGTGCGTATCTTGAATCCCGATGCAGATCTTCAGAACAATGCCATCACCTTAAGCCAGAGTGTGACTTGCAATGAGGTGAGCGGAGGTTTCAGGAATTCAATTTATCCCTATGCCTATTACAACAGTGGACAGCCTGCCATCATCGCTTTTCCATTTACTAGTCTCGTCACGCGCACACTCACTGCCATCCGCTTAAAAGTTTCAAATTATCCTAGTTCCTCTGCAGTTGTTGCGGGTGTGCTTTGTAATGCTGCAGGATCAGTGATGGCTACGACAGGGACTCTCAGTACTTCTGCGTCGGGCTTAGTAACCATGACCTTTTCCACACCTCTGGTTTTAAACCCCAATGTGAAGTACTATTATGGGGTGGATGTCCAGACGCCGGGTACTTATCCTATTTCGGCGGATATTACTTTGCCGTATACCCCTGAGCAAGCCTTTGAAATACCTGCAGGTGGCGGCACACCCCTTGCCTTGCAAGACGACATGAGTATGGTATTCGGTGTTAGCGCCTTGTTTAACTTCAGCGCTCCGGTCATAACCTCTAATGGCAACAAATATTCCTGCTCTGGCTCCTCCGTCACTATCAGTGCAAACAGTGCAGGTAGCTTCAGCTGGTCCACCGGCGCTACTTCCAATAGCATTGTGGTGTCACCTGTAAATACAAGCACCTACTATGTGTGGAGTTTTAATTCACAGTGTAATGCCAATGCCTCAGTTGCGGTCTTTGTATCGCCAATTCCCAGTCCTTCCATCACCGGTGCATCTACACTTTGTGAAGGCGCAACTGGAAATTATAATGCAGCAGGTGCATGGTCCTATACCTGGAGTACGGGTATGACGGGACCTCAGAGTCCTTATACTTCAGGTTCCAGTGCTTTTCAGGTCATCACCGTGCAGGGCGCCAATGTCCCTTGTCCCGCTGTCACGGCTTCCTTTCAGATTCAATTGCGCCGCGCACCTAGTTTACAGATTGTCTCTCCCTATGCAAGCTTGTGTAACACAGCCGTTGGTGGAAAAACGCTGCAGCTGAGCGGACAGCCGCTGGGGGGTGTCTTTTCCGGCTCACAGGTGAGTCCCACCGGCATTGTGACACCAACATCCAATGGCGTCTTGACCGCATTTTATTCCTTTACTAATGCCGTTTCGGGTTGCACTGCTACCACCTCTCTTGAATTGCCCGTGAGCAGTTGTTTGGGATTGGGGGAAAGGCCCTTAGCGACTTCTATAAATATCTACCCTAATCCCTCATCGGACGGCTGGTATCGCCTAGAGCCAGAAACTATTTCAGACATAAAATTAATGAGCATGGATGGGAAAGTCCTTCCTACTTTGCACTTTGAAGACGGTTTACTCGATGGGAAGGCTTTAAAGCCAGGCATTTATATTCTCGAAGTGCATTCAGAGCAGGGCTTCAGCAGGGTCAAACTGATACGCGAGTAGATTTGGACTTTTATTTTTTGTGCAGCTGAGTAATCAGTGAGGGGAGTTGTTTCACTGCAAAAATTTCCCGCATTTTTTCGCGGGCATCACCTGCCGGTGTGCCAAAGAACGTCCTTCCGGCGGCAATGTTTTCACCGACACCACTTTGCGCAAGCACGGTCGCCCCATCCTCAATCGTGACGTCGCTGCTAATACCGACTTGTCCCCACACCGTAACTTTGTTACCGATTGTGCAGGCACCGGCAATGCCTACCTGAGCTGCAAATAGACATTGTTCACCGATGATGACATCGTGCCCGACATGGATTTGATTATCTAAAATGCTAGCCCTGCCGATGCGGGTTACATCCGTCACCCCTTTGTCGATGGAGCAATTGGCGCCAATGACCACATCATCTTCAATCACGACGGTCCCACAAGTATAGAGCGGTTCAAATGTCGTCTCTCGTTTTTTAAAATAAAACGCGTCACTGCCAATTGTGGTATTGGCATGAATGGTTACCCGGTTGCCGATGCTGCAGCCATCATAGATAATGACATTCGGGTGGATAATGCAGTCCTGGCCGATGGTAACCTTATTGCCGATAAAGCAACCCGGCATGATGATGGTATTTTTTCCTATTTCTGCTGTTGCACTGATGGCTTTTTCAGAGTAGGCGAGGGGATTAAAATGTTTGCACAGTGTATTGAATGCGCTGAACGGTTGTGGGTGGATGAGCAGCGCTTTGCCGACAGGGCAGTCAATAGCCTTGTCGATTAGGATGGTAGTGGCGGCACTCGCTAGTGCTTTTTGATAATATTTAGGATGGTCCACAAAAAGACAATCCCCTTCTTTTACCCGATGAATTTCATTAAAGCCGGACACGAGGTGATTGGCGGGACCGACAAATTCACAGTCCAGCAGAGCGGCTAATTGTTTCAGGGAAGTGGGTTCAATCTGCATGCTATTTACAAATGGAATTCATCATCAATATAATTTGCGTTTCCAGCGCTTCCAGCGTATCCTAGGCGTTTGCCGGTGCGTAATGCACTACTGCTGGACTTCTCCTGCATTTCATAAACCGTTACTTGGCGCACACTGTCGAATGGCGGGGTAAATAAATCAAAGGTGATGGAGTAAATAATTAGTTCGTTAACAATGTCAATTAACTCCGCATTGCTGATGGGTTCAGTGCTGAAATTGAGGTACTGGTATCCGATCTGCGTTTTTGTTTCGACGAAAAAACGGTTTTCACGATTGATAAAGATTCGGGCAATCAAATAACCCACATCGTTGAGGCGGTTGTACTTGTAGGAATCCGCCAGAAAATTGTAGACATTGATGACGCCGCAATAAGAATTGTAGACATTGGCCTTCACATAGCCTGTTTTGTGCATGGGATGTGTTTGTTCAAATTCAAACACGTTAGAATGCATCTGGAAATCGAGAATGTCCCCAGCAACCTTTAATTGCATGGCTTGGAGGCTGATGTCCTTAAAAGATATATTGACCCGTTTATCCAGTTTTACGATTTCTGAGGACAGGTCTTCCGCTCTGACTTTCAGGATGTCCTTTAGTTGATTGAGAACAGCAATGGTGTTGGAGTATACGTCCTGCTTCATCACTGATTTTTCAGTGAGCAGTTTCAATATCGCTTCTTGTTGTTTTTCCTCTTTTTGCATGTCGGTGGATTGATTTGAATTAATAAGCGCGGGCAAATAAAACACGCCCTTTGCTTGGCTTACCGCTGTAGATGCAGTTCCCTGCTTCTTCTGGAGCATTCAATGGAATACAGCGAATGGTGGCTTTTGTTTCTTCTTTTATTTTCTCTTCGGTTTCCGGCGTACCGTCCCAGTGGGCAAGGATGAATCCCGGTGTTTCATCAAGTGTTTTCTTAAACGCCTCAAAGGTATCTACCTTGTAAGTTGAATTGTTCATGCGCTCCAAGGCGCGGTTGTACAAATTCTTCTGCATGTCTTCTAGGTTTTTCACCACATAGGCTTCGACATCTGCTAACTGAATAACTTCTTTTGTCAGCGTATCTCTTCTAGCAATTTCAATAGTGCCATTTGCTAAATCTCTTTCTCCTAAGGTAATACGGAGTGGAATCCCTTTCAATTCATATTCGGCGAATTTCCAGCCTGGACGCTGGGTATCACGATCATCATACTTCACGGAAATATTTTTAGCCTGTAGTTTTTTCCGGATGTCCTGAGCTACCGCACTGACTTTAGCGAGGCCTTCTTCTCCTTTGTAAATTGGCACCATGACTACTTGCGTAGGGGCGAGCTTTGGGGGAATAACCAGTCCGTTGTCATCACTATGACTCATGATGAGCGCACCCATAAGGCGGGTGCTGACACCCCAGCTGGTCGCCCAGACATAGTCCAGTTTACCTTCCTTATTCGTAAATTTCACATCAAATGCTTTTGCAAAATTTTGTCCCAAGAAATGCGAAGTGCCCGCCTGCAGCGCTTTCCCGTCCTGCATCAAAGCCTCTATACAATACGTATCATCGGCGCCGGCAAAACGTTCATTGGCGGTTTTGACGCCCTTTACGACGGGCACCGCCATCCAGTTTTCTACGAAGTCGGCATAAACGTCCAGCATCTGCTTTGTTTCAGCAATTGCTTCTTCTTTTGTGGCATGTGCTGTATGACCTTCCTGCCAAAGAAATTCTGCTGTCCGCAAAAACAGGCGTGTTCTCATTTCCCAGCGCACCACATTTGCCCACTGATTAATCAGGAGGGGTAGGTCACGGTAACTTTCAATCCAGCCCTTGTAGGTATTCCATATGATGGCCTCGCTGGTGGGACGAACGATGAGTTCCTCTTCCAGTTTCGCATCGGGGTCGACAATTAATTTAGTTTTATTGTTGGGATCGGTCTTTAAACGGTAATGGGTTACGACCGCGCATTCTTTTGCGAAGCCTTCTGCATTTTTTTCTTCCGCCTCAAATAAACTTTTGGGGATAAAAAGGGGAAAATAAGCGTTAACATGTCCCGTATCCTTGAACATTTTGTCGAGTGCTTGTTGCATTTTTTCCCAGATGGCATAGCCAGTTGGTTTTATCACCATGCAGCCGCGGACGGCGCTGTGGTCGGCCAGGTCTGCCTCAATAACAATATCGTTATACCATTTACTATAATCCTGTTCACGTTTGGTAATGACTTTGCTCATAAAGAATAAAAATGTTTCAATAAATGCGGCTTTGGTCTGCTTTTCTCTAATCTATAAATTATCTAAAAAAAAGAAAAAAGCGGGCTGCAATTTTGTAAATTTACTGATAAATCTCCGCTTAAGACTTTTAAACCGTCATGAAAAAAAATGTAATCATTGGTTTTTTATCACTTCTTTTAGTCAGTGGCTGTGACACCACCCGCGAGAGTTTGTCATCCGTGGATGATGTGTACGCCATTCCCTCTGAAGTGAGGGCATCGGAAAAGGCCGCTACGGAAAAGGCCCGTCAGGAAGAATTGGCGCAAGCGGAGGCGGCCAAGCGAACTCTTCCTCAGGCACAGGAGCCTGTTGAGGATCCGAAATACAAAAGCCCGAAATATCAGGACCCTAATTACTCCGCTGATGATTATTATGATTACGCTTACTCATCGCGTCTGAATCGGTTTTATCATCCCATGGGATTGGGGTATTATGATTCCTATTACACCAATATGTACACGTATACAGGTAATCCGATGCTTTATGGCTCCAGTATTTATGCGGGGAGTCTCTACAATATGCCGGTGGGGACCTATAATGGCTGGCGCATCAGCGTAGGGACTAGTTATGGCTATGGGTATGGATCTGGTTATGGCGGCGCATATGGTTTTGGGAACTATGGCTACATGAATCCGTATTATGATCCGTGGATGGCTCCGTATGCGAATCCCTATTCCGCATGGCCTTATTATGGTGGTGCTTACGGTTATGGCTATGGTTCGCCCTACATGAGTTATTGGAACGGCTATAATAGCGGCTATAATGCGGGTTATTCCAATGGGCAATGGGGCTATTACAACAGTTGTGATGCGAACAGTGCTTACAGCAAGATGCTCAATGCCCCGCGTGAATCGCATGGGGGAGGTGCTCGGAATCCCACCACTGGTCAGCGCACTGCAGGAAACGCGGTAAATAATCAGCGAACGTATTTGGATGAGGTAGCGGCACAGCAGCAAAATCGTCAGCGCTTTACCGCAGCGCCCAATGACCGGGTCATGAATCGCTCTCGCAATGAATCCTCAGGGACACAACGACAGGGTAACCAGCCGACCATTCAGGGTCCTGATAATCGCAACACACCGGTTCAAGAAAATAATAACCGCCGGGGTGCGGAGCAACGCAATCAGGGACGGATTCTTCAGAATCAGGAGCCTCAGACGCAGCCGCAGAGGCGGGAGAGTCCCGTTATTCAGCCCGGCAATAGCGGTGGGGGTAATGAAGGACGGAGAGGCTCAGATGGTGGCTCCAGTCCACGTAATAGCGGTGGCGGAAGACCCCGCTAAGATTTAATTGAGGTGTATGAAAAAGATTTTTTTAGTTGCTGTCGTTTGCAGTGCTTTCTCCACTCTTGCGCAAAACGACCTGGATATGCTGCGTTATGCGCGTAGCAGTGTGGGCGGCTCCGCCCGCTTTACAGCCATGGGCGGAGCATTTGGTGCGGTGGGGGCGGATATGAGTGTGGCGAATTATAATCCCGCCGGCTTGGCACTTTACCGCAAAAGCGATTTGAATTTTGGTTTCGGTCTGAAGGTAGAGAGCAATACAACCAATTTACAGCAGTCGAATCTATTGAGTTCCAATGGCAATCTGGTTTTTACAAATTTCGGTTTGAGTGGCTGCTGGAAAGCAGTGAATCTCGACAATCGCCATATCATCGCATTTTCAAATGTGCAGTCCCAAAACTTCAACAACCGAATCGTGATGAGTGGCCGCAGCCTGGGCTCCAGCATTACCACTGATTTTTTAAATCTAGCGGAAGGTCAAACACTGAATAATCTGAGTAATAGTTATGAAGGTCTGGCTTATGATACTTTTCTGATGGATTACGACAGTGTCGGCCAGAAGTATTTTACGTTTGTAGATCCTAATCGTTCGGTGCTGCAGACAAGGACATTGGAAAAAACAGGTCGCGTGAATGATTTAAATTTTTCTTATGCCTATTCCCATCAGGACAAGTTTTACCTCGGCCTGAGTCTTGGATTGCCGCAAGTTAATTTTAGTTCAAGCAGCAGCCATGAAGAATTAGATGATCGGGACAGTATGCGGATTACGATGACGGGTCCCTCTACCTTTACCAGCACCTATTCAGAAGAATTACCCTTAGTGTATAGCAGTCGCTTGGGCTTTAATAGTCTTGTTTACAAAGAGTACTTTAAAACAACCGGTAGTGGAATTAACCTGAAAATTGGTGGTATTTACCGGGTGAATGATCAATTCAGAATCGGAGCGTATTATCATACTCCCACCGTTTTAAGCCTCACCGACCAGTATGAAACCACCATGAGTGTTTCCTTTGACAAAAATAAAGGCAAGCCCGAAACATTGTCTTATCCCGAAAATGGGGGCGTATATAAATACAGCATCTCAACACCTTCGCGCCTCTCCTTTAATGTCGCTTATCTCTTCGGAAAAAAAGCGGTGTTTGCATTGGATTATGAAAAAGTCAATTACAGTAAAGGCTCCCTTTCTGGCACCACTGCATCCGAATTCAGCACGGTGAATTCTACAATTGAAAAAGTCTATCAGTCCGGCCATAACCTGCGCGCGGGTTTGGAATGCAATTTGAATCGCTTTAAATTGCGAGCGGGGTATGTGATGAATGGAAATCCCTATGGAAAAGTGTTCAGCGGTAATCTTGTCCGCAATACCATTAGTTTGGGCGCTGGTGTTCAGAATCCGAGCGGACTGTACCTTGATTTTTGTTATGCGCTGACGGTGACCGAGGAGCAGTATTATTTGTTTTCAACTTTGGATACCCATTCCCGCATCCTAAACAGAAAAACACTTTTATCAGGAACGGTTGGTTTTAAATTTTAATCCCTTGCACGTTTTTGTAATTGAAAGCTACTGGCAAGAGCAGACGCAAATTTTTCAGGCTCAGATTCAGTTTATACAGGGCAATTGTCATCGCCTGTCCGCTTGATTTGTGCAGATACCTCTGGTTCAGACACAGCGGTTTATATCTATTTGCCGTCCATTCGGTCTATTCATTTAATTATTTTTAAATTTAGCTCATTAAACTGATGGCACATGAGTAAAAAGATATTAGCCAATGATGGCATGGACGCTGCTGGAAAAGAGCTGCTTGAAAAAGCAGGATTTACTGTTATTACAGAGAAGGTAGCACAGGAAAAACTAGTAGATGAAATAAATTCACAAGGGTATGCCGCGCTCACGGTGCGGAGTGCCACGACGGTCCGGAAAGATCTAATTGACGCCTGTCCCAACTTAAAAGTGATAGGCCGCGGCGGAGTCGGCATGGATAATATCGATGTAGAATATGCACGAAGTAAAGGGATAGCGGTGATTAATACGCCAGCCGCCAGCAGTAATAGTGTAGCCGAGTTGGTCTTTGCACATGCTTTTTCGGCGGTCCGTTTTTTATATGACAGTAACCGTCAAATGCCATCGGAAGGCGACAAAAAATTTGAAGAATTAAAAAAGAAATACAGCAAAGGGATTGAGTTACGCGGTAAGACCTTTGGTATTGTTGGCTTTGGAAGGATTGGACAGAATGTGGCGCGGATGGCGCTGGGACTTGGCATGAAAGTAATTGCCAGTGATCCTTTTGTAAAAGAAGCCGACATTGCGCTGGCCATTGAAGGACTGGCGGCGCCAGTATCGGTAAAGGTTCAGACCCAAAGCTTTGAGCAAGTGCTCTCGCAAGCGGACCTACTGACCTTCCATGTTCCCGGTGGAAATCACATCACTAGCAAAGAAATAGCCTTAATGAAAAAAGGGGTTATCCTTATTAACACCGCTCGTGGCGGTGTTATTTCGGAAGATGATTTAATTGAAGGATTAAACTCCGGAAAAATTTCTCATGCCTGTTTGGATGTGTTCACGAATGAACCCACTCCTTTTCAGGGCCTACTTCATCATCCGAAAATCAGTCTCACCCCGCACATTGGGGCAGCGACGAATGAGGCGCAAGAGCGCATTGGAGTGGAGCTGGCAGAAAAACTCACGGAAGCCTTAAACGCCTGATTTTTTTATGGCAACAGTACTACCCTTCAAGGCCATCCGTCCCACCAATGATAAAGTCCATCTGGTTGCATCGCGCAGTGTGGACGGGTATCAGACGGCGGAGTTGAAAGATAAATTGTCCGGAAATCCCTATACCTTTCTTCACGTTATCAATCCTGATTTTGAAGACGGTATAAAAACGCGACCAGGTTCTCGGGAACGACTTTCCAAAGTCAAAAAACGTTTTAAGACCTTTATCAGTGAAAAAGTTTTTAAGCGCGACGAGCAGCCGGCTTATTACATCTACCGGCAAATAAAAGAAGATAACGTCTACTTGGGAATTATTGCCTGCACCAGTATCGATGACTATCTCAACGGGGTAATTAAGATTCACGAGCAGACGATTACACAGCGCGAGGAGAAGTTGAAGGAGTATCTGGAGGTCTGTGAGTTTAATGCAGAACCCGTCTTGTTTTGTTACCCCAATGATCAGGTGCTGGACGATTTGTGTGAGCAGATCTCAGAAAGTTCAGCGGACTATGATTTTACAACAACGGATAAAGTGCGGCATACCCTTTGGGTGGTTAGCGATTCCAAAAAAGTAAAAACGATTACAGAGCGGTTTGCAAGTATTCCTTCGGTTTACATAGCAGACGGCCATCACCGGTCCGCCTCTTCTGCCTTGCTCGGTAAGGTGCTGCGTGGGAATAAAAAAGACTATACGGGGAAAGAAGCCTTCAATTATTACCTGGGTGTATTTTTCGGTGAGACGCATTTGCGTATTTACGATTATAACCGTTTGGTGAAGGATATGAATAATCTTAGCCTTGCCGAGGTACTGGAAACGCTTCGTGGCAAATTTGATGTGGAAGAACAAACTGAAAAATTATTTCGACCCCGTCAAAAGCATGAAATGAGCATGTATGCGGCAGGGAAGTGGTATGCTTTGAAAGCGCGAGAAGGCACCTATAACAGCGCAGATCCGGTGGGGAGTCTCGATGCCTCTATTCTGACGCAGCACATTCTGGCGCCTTTATTTCAGATAGAGGACCTGAAGATTGACAAACGGATTGCTTTTGTTCCGGGGGTGAAAGGACCACAGGCTCTGAAAAAAGCCGTGGATGAAGGGAAAGCTGAACTAGCATTTGGACTCTATCCTGTTACGATGGCACATCTAAAATGGATTGCAGACACCAATAATATCATGCCACCGAAGAGTACCTGGGTCGAACCCAAGATGCGCAGTGGCCTGGTAATTTATAGTTTTGAAGAAGAAAATAAATAGAACACGCGTTGACTGAACAGGGAATTACAGAACGACTGGCAGAAATCCGTCAGACACTTTTACCGGGTGTCACCTTGATTGCTGTATCTAAAACAAAACCAATTGCTTTGCTCGAAGAAGCCTATGCTGCAGGACAGCGGGACTTCGGTGAAAATTATGTTCAGGAGCTAGTCGATAAAAGTGAGCAACTGCCAAAGGATATTCGCTGGCATTTTATTGGACACCTGCAGAGTAATAAAGTAAAATACATTGCCCCTTTTGTGCATCTGATTCACGGGGTTGATAGTTTAAAATTATTGCGTGAAATTAATAAACAGGGTCAGAAACAAAACCGCGTGATTAATTGTCTGCTGCAGCTCTACATTGCCCGTGAAGAAAGTAAATTTGGCTGGGATGAAGCGGAATGCCGTCAGTTTTTCGAAAGTACGGAACCGGCTACATTGCCATTTGTGAAAATTGTGGGATTGATGGGAATGGCCAGCAATACCGATAAAGAGCAGGAGCTTCGTCATGAATTTCAGACGCTGCGAAAATTTTTCGATGAGGTTTCAGAACGCTATTTGCCGCTTACCGTGCTCAGTGCGGGAATGAGTTCCGATTACCAGCTGGCGACGGAATGTGGCTCCAACATGGTGCGTATCGGCAGCACGATTTTTGGTAACAGGCAGTAAGCATGCATTTCGAAGAGGACTTACAAAAGGGTCAAAGTAAGGCGAAGACCTCTCGTATTGTGCGTCATGTTGGCACTGATGCCGCTCGTTTTGCTTTGCTGATGAAGGTACTGCTGAAGGACAATGAGCAGCTCATGCAGCGCGCCTCTTGGCCGGTGAGCGAAATTGCCCTGCTGCATCCCACGCTCCTAAAACCCTATTATTCCAGCATCATAGCCTTGCTTGAGAAACCAGGCACCGCGGCGCCCTTTAAGCGGCATTTTCTTCGGGTGTTTGCAGCGCATGGTATTCCTGAGAAGTGGGAGGGAAGACTCCTTAATTGCTGTATGGCTTGGATACCCTCGGAGCAGGAGGCCATTGCCGTGCGTGCCTTCAGTATTTCTGCAGCAACGCGGATTTGTTGTAAATACCCTGAGTTACAAAACGAGTTGCTGATCCTGCTCGAAGTAGTGCTCGAAATGCCAGTCAGCGGCGCCATTCAGGTCCGCATTAAAAGAGCCATAAAAGATGTAAAGTCCGCCCGTGCTTCGGTTTAAATCTTTACTTTTGCAAAGTTTCCAGCCATGCAATTTGAACTGACATCGGAATTTTTGGACAGTCTGCGCGATGCAGCTGATGAGCAGAATGCCACTTATCTGGAAGAGCAGTTAGGTGGCTTGTATGCGCCCGATGTTGCCAGTATCATTAATCAGTTAAATGTACAGCAAGCCGCATTTATATACGGACTGCTGGACGATGAAACAGCTCCGAATGTGCTTCTAGAGTTGGATGATGACAAACGGGAGGACCTTCTGGCGACCTTTAGCAGCAAACAAATTGCTGAGCAGTTAGAGGAGATGGACAGTGACGACGCGGCGGATGTGATTGCGGAGTTGCCGGAAGCTATTCAGGAGGAAGTCCTTTCACACATAGAAGATGAAGAGCAGGCCAGTGACATTGCGGAATTAATTAATTACGACGATGGCACCGCAGGCTCCTTAATGGCAAAGGAATTGGTGAGTGTGTATTCCTTTGAGACGGTGAGCCAATGCATTGAAGAAATTCGTCAGCAGGCCGATGATGTAGATGTGATGTATGCCGTTTATGTACTGGATAATATGGACCGCCTGATTGGCATGCTATCCCTTAAAAAATTAATCATCTCTCACCCCCTAGCCAGAGTAGAAGAAATTTACGAGCCGGATATCCAATACGTCAAGACCAACACAAGTACAGAAGAAGTGGCGGAGTTTATGCAGAAGTATGACCTGGTTGTTTTACCGGTGGTGGATCAGGATGGAAAGCTTGTGGGCCGCATTACCATTGACGACGTCATGGATGTTATCAAGGAAAATACGGAGGAAAACATTCAGCGAATGAGTGGTATTACCGACGACGTGGATAGTAACGACCGCTTATGGCGTTTATCTCGGGCCCGTATTCCTTGGTTGCTGGTCGGTTTATGTGGAGGAATTATTGGGTCCCGCATTATTGGCACCTATGAGGATCAACTGAAAATAAATCCTGAAATGGCTTTTTTTATTCCGCTAATCGGGGCCATGGGCGGTAATGTCGGTGTGCAAAGCAGTGCCATAATTGTGCAAGGGCTCGCCAACAATACCTTACTCGGCGATAATATCGGACCTAAATTATTAAAGGAATTAAGTGTGGGGCTAATTAATGGATTAATCTGTAGTGGACTCATCTGGGGCTATGCATTTTTAATTGAGGATTGGCGTCTGGCCGCCACCGTCAGCTCAGCGCTTCTCACCGTTATTTTATGCGCTTCTTTTTTAGGAACCTTTGTTCCTCTGACCCTGAATCGTTTTAAAATTAATCCAGCACTGGCAACGGGACCCTTCGTCACGACGCTTAATGACGTGATTGGTATCACCATTTACTTCCTCATGGGAAGAATTTTATACGCCTTATTCTGAGGCACTTATTCCGATAACAAACCTTTTTTTAATCTTCTGATAGTGCTTTTCGTTCTTGCAGAGCAAGGACTATGTTTTTTTACCATCAGGTAGCAGTATGGGTTCGCGCTATTTTTTGGGGAATAGTGAGACTTTTTAAGTTTATCCTATCCCTTCTACTCCCTTCCTTTTTTTTCGAATCCTACTTTTTATTTTATATCCCTAGACTTTGGTCCCTTGGCCTTAAAATTTTGGCCAAAAAAAATCCACTCATTTAATGAATAAAGAGTGGATAGTTTTTGGCAGATATCTGCTCGTTGATATCTGCCGGTTAGCTGACAAAATTATTTTTCTTGTTTAGTACCCGGAACTTTTTAAAAAACCGGATTAATTGAAATAATTCGTCGAATTGAAAAGAACGTAAAAAAAGTTTTGAATCAATTTTCCTGTTTAAAAAAACGGAACTTGACTTAAGTAAATTTAGAGACTAATCGAAACCAAACCGCCAGCGCGCTCCCGTTGAATGCTTGTACTAGGGTATTTACTATTGAAGGAGTGGGGGCGTCCTAAAGACCGCCAGTTGCAGGGGACGCCAGTCGTTCATGCGCTAGCAGGCCTCATGAACAGACGAGCTGCTAGGTGAAATCTAAAGAGATAACAACTAGGTGACAAATGCTGCTTTAGCAGAAATAGAGATGAAAGGGTCAAAGGTCCCGATTCTTGCTACTTTTTTTAAAAGACCGGGGTTCTGCGGTTTTTTGATGTCTGTTTTTGTGAAAGATAGGGTTTTTCCTAGTTGGCAATCAGAAGCTGGACAACTGCGAACTGAAAGGCAGCTTGCGCAATCGCGGGAGCCTCCCTACTAATCTCTGAAGATTCTCATAATCAGGTCCTTTCTCTGTTTTTGTGCGGTCCTGTAGGTGGCAAGTCAGAGGAGTGTCAGCAATTGCTAGCTAGGGTTTTAATCGCTGAATTGGAGGTAAAAGAACTCTTTTCAATAGGGCCTACCCTAAAAAAATTAGAGGGTCCCCTTTTTTTCTTATCTTGTATCAGATTAGCGTTGTAGTCATCAAATTTTCTCTTAGCGTTAACTATTATTTATGATATCAATTGTACTTGTAGAAGATCATCTTTTGGTTCGGGAATCATGGAAAGAAATTCTTGGAAGAGATCCTGGTTTTCAGATTGTGGGGGAATCAGATAATGAGGAAGATGCATTTGAAAAAATAGTGAAATTCCGACCGACCGTTATTCTACTAGATATTAATCTGAAAGGAAAATCATCGGTTGATTTAATGCGTAAGATTGTGGATACCATCCCCCATCCGAAGATTATTGTGGTATCGATGAACAATGAATATTTCTTCATTAAGAAAATGTTCACATTTGGTATTAAGGGTTACGTCACCAAGTATTCGCCTAAGGATGATCTGATTGAATCAATCTATAAAGTGGCGAATGGGGAGACTTATTTTTGCTCTGAGGTTCGCAAATTGTTTCTGGAAAATAAACAAGAGGATGTCAAGCTTTCTTACAAGGAATTGGAGATCTTAAAACTCATCTCCAAAGGCATGGGCAATAAACAAATTGCGGCCCACTGGGGTGTAAGTGTAAAGGCAGTAGAGAGTCACAAGACAAAGATTTATAAAAAGCTGAAATTAAATTCGATTGCGGAATTAATTACTTATGGTAAGTCCCGCGGAATGGATATTTAATTTCTTTGAGGAGCATTTCGGTTTAAGTAGTGCTCAACGAATTTTCGTTGAAGTTAAATTCAACGGTATATTTTTTTCTTTCCTGAATCTAAGCAGATTCTGTTGATTTTATAGCGGGTATAGATTGGGCTAGTGCAGGCTGAAAATTCAATAATGAGAGGCTTTCAGGATATTTTGAACAGTGTATTATAAAGGTTCTACATCATTTTTTACAAGTTCATACCGGTGGATACTTTTCTTACAATGACTTAACTTAATGACTTTGGGACGTGCCCTTCCTAATAAACCGAATCTCCATTTTTTCCTTGAAGAGGTGAGCGCCTTTATGCCAGTGCTTGAACTGGATGAAGCTTACCGTATTATTTCGCTCAATGCCTTGGCGCTTGAATTGCCGCTCTTCAATGGCTTGTCACCTGAGGGGAGAAGCCTTTTCGACTTTTTCCCACTCGTGTCCAATGAAGCGTTTTATCAGAGTTTTAAAACGGCAAGTTCACCGGGAGTTTTATGGCACAACGACTTGTACACCAGAGATGGGGGATTTTTGTTTTCAGGGCGTCTTTATCCGAATTATGCTCAAAGTTTTCTGAAATTTGCGCTAGTGCTGAAACCATTGAACACAGCGCTCAGCGGGGCCCCTGCAGAGAATGATTCGCAGGCGCTGATTAACTTACTGGATTCATCAAGTGACGGAACCATTATTTTATCACAGGATCACAAGATCATCTTCGTCAATCAGATTTTTCAATTGTACTTCATGGAAAAGATTGGCAGGTCTTTAGATATTGGTGAAGACATAACATTACTGTTGCCAGCTGCTGTTTTAAAAAAGTACCACTTACTTTTAAAGGAAGTGCTGATGAAACAGCACCTGTTGGTTCATCGTCAGTTGGAACTGGCTCCTGGTTATAGTATTGAGGCCGAGATTAAATTTGTAGCCATCTATAAAGATGATGGTTATCTAAGGGGAATTGCTATTCAAATCAGCGATATCACGGAGCATCAGAAAATCCGTCTGGATTTAACGGATGAGGCACCTGTCAATGAGTTTATTATAAAAAAAATAAATGTCGGTGTCTTATTAGTGAGTTTGGCCGAAGACCGAATCATTAGCGCTAATAAGGCAGCCACAAACTATCTTGGCTTTCCGATAGAAGAACTGAAAGGAATACAATCGAATTCCCTGCTGGCGGAAGACGCTTCGGTCCTTTCTAGTTACCTGCATGAGCGCCGCAGTTCCAAAAACTACTATGGCCTCCTGCGTTTCAAGCGCAAGGATGGAGGCCTCATCGTGTGTGAAGTAAATGCGAGTGAAGTCCGCACCACGTCCGGAGACCTACAAGCGACCATCATTTTTAAGGATATCACAGGTGAAGACAGTTTAAAGAAAAAGTTGGCGGACAAGCACACTAATTTGCTTGCGCTGATTAATAATACCGGTGACATGCTGGTAAGTGTGGATTCCGATTTCAAGCTGCTAGAATACAATACCAAGTTCTACTATTATGGCTTTGCAGGTTTTGGGAAGTATCCGCAAAGTGGGCTAAGCTTTTTTGATTTTGTGACACCCGCTGATCTGCCAGCTACCAAGTCGCTGCTGGATCGCGTCAGAGCTACTCATACGCGTGAATTTTTTGCAACTGAACCCATCAGTCCTCAAAGTGAAAAAAGAATAGATCTAGAATCCCTGTTTGCCCCGGTAATTGATGCTGCTGGTGAATTTATTGGAGTCGCGATTTCTATAAGAGATCAGAGCGTTCGCAATAGTAATGAACAGATAGTGCGACGGACCCATGAATTGCAGGATGCCAATAGCGCTGACGCGAAAATTGGCAGCTTGGAAAACGATTTAGTAAGGCGTAAACTATTCCGGACTTCCCAAACTACTGAAGCGCTCCCGTATGATTTTAAAAGAGCCAAGGTCTTGCTTGTCGAAGACAGCTTAATTAGCCGCGAAATTATTAAAGCTATGTTGGAGTCCCTAAACTGCGAGGTGTTAGAGGCAGAGAACGGAGCCGTGGCTTTAAACCTACTGCGTGACTTTGAAGCGGAATTAATATTGATGGACATCCTGATGCCAGTCAAGGACGGATATGCGGCGAGTAAAGAAGTTCGTGAAAACGCTCTTACCAGTGCCATTCCAATTATTGCGGTAACAGCACTAGCTTTAAGTCCCAATGAAGAGGGCAAGGTCATGTACTGCGACGATTATATTCCGAAACCCGTCAGGAGTGCACGCTTAAATGAGACATTGGCCCGCTTCCTGAAGTGTGAGGCAAAGGAAGGAGCAGGGCAGGAGGGTGAGGGCACTCCCATAGTCATGCAGCCCGATGAGTTGGGACGGCGATACGGCTCAGAGTACCGGCAGATCCTGAAACTCATGAGTAATGATGATATCCGTGAATTTTGCTCTTCTTTAAAGAATTATGCAGATAAAACGAATGAAGTTTATCTGGCCGCTCATTCTTCTCGAATTATTAAAAACCTCAATACATTTGATTTTGATAAAATACACAGTTCATTTTTACAATTAAAACCATTGTTTGAAGCAGGCAATTAAAATACTCATCATTAACAGCAGTAAGGACCAATTGTCGCAAACTGCTACACTGCTTAGTCTTCAGGGCTATGAGGTATTAATTTCTGACAGCCAACTTTTAGGCTATCAGATTGCAAAGGAAAAAAAGCCGAGTCTCGTGCTGCAGTTCATCCATGATGCCGGTGAATTACCAAGTGAGCAAAACATCTCTGAAGTCAACGCTTTTCAGGGTCGTTTGCTCTTGATGGACAGCCAGGCTCTTTTGCCCACCGACTCCTCCAGTAATCCGCGGTATATTTTGCATCAGGGAGCGGCGCTTGCGGAGAATCTACCCGAACTTGTTGCAGATATACTAGAATACAGTGCCCCTTTTGTGCCAGAGCAGTTAAAAACGTGTCAGGTGCTTGTTGTTGACGATGAGCTCATGAACCGGACGTATTATGAGGAACTGATTCGTAGCATGGGCTTTTATTGCGACGCCTGCAGTGACCTGCCTGCCGCAGACGCATTTCTGAAACAAAAAGACTATGACCTGGTGGTGTCGGATGTGATGCTGGGCGATACCATTGGCTTAGTGCTGACTAATGTGATTGCTGAGTTAAAACGGAAATCGCTTTTTATGGTGGTCACCGGCCTGACGGAATTTGAATTTAAAGAGCAGTTCGGCGAATTTACTTACGCGGCTTTATTACATAAACCTGTCAGTCCCGCGCATTTTCGCAACACCGTACTTCAGGTCTTGCTGAAGCGCTCCGTCTCCGCTCCTCCTGCGGCAGAGGGCAAGTCACACTATAATCCAGAACGGGTGTACCGCCTCCTAAAAAACAATAAAGCGAGTATTGATGAAGTTATGCAGAACTTTGCACTTTATCTTTCCGAAGCACTTAGAGTTATTGCTGAGGTGCAGGAAAGGTCACACTTAAACCTTCTCCGCAAATCTTTCCATGATCTTGGGAACCTTTGCTATTATTTTGGCGCGGAAGTCCTTTTTGAAATGATTGGAAGGTATAGCGGCACGCACAATGAGGAGCAGAAATTAAAACAGATTCCTAATATCGCCTTAGAGCTAGCTGCTGTTGCAGTGCTGCATGAGGAAGGAATCAGAAAATTTTCGTCCAGCAGCAGCACTTAAGTAAGACCTCCTTAAAGGAAGTTCCTGAAGGATCAAAATGTTTTTCTGCCGGGAAGAAGGGAATAAGGGTCCCAATCAGTTCAACCATAATTTTCTAAATTCCCTTTTCGGATCATAGGTTTGGGACTGTGCTTCCTGATTAAAATAACGTTTGCCACGGGGATCATTACCC
>CALPON020000025.1 GCA_943325195.2 Sphingobacterium thalpophilum
CTTTGTTCAATTCTTATTTTAATTTTTATGCTCTATCAGCGCTGCTGCACTGTCTGTTTTCATGCGGGTAATCATACTTACCAATCCATTGGCGCGGTTGGGACTTAGATGTTCGCGTAGACCAATCTGATCAATAAAAGTTAAGGGTGCTTTAATAATCTCTTCGGGAGTCTGATCCGTGAGCACGCGAATCATCAATGCTACCATACCTTTTGTAATGATGGCATCACTGTCCGCTGTAAAATGCATCTTGCTATCCGCATATGTGCTATTAAGCCAAACGAGACTCTGACAGCCTTGGATGATGCGCTCTTCCGTCTTGAGCTCTGGAGCAATTGCCGGCAAGTCCTTTCCCATGTCAATCAAATACTCATAGCGGGCTTCCCAATCCTCGCCAAACAGCTCAAACTCAGAAATGATCTCCGCTTCTCTTTCGCTAATACTGCTCATCACCTTAACATTTCAATTACGCGCTTTAACTTCATTATAAAAAATTCAACTTCTTGCTCCGTATTATAAACAGCAAAGGTCGCTCTCACGGTGCCGGGGATATTCAAGCTGGCCATGAGCGGCTGTGTGCAGTGATGTCCCGTGCGAACCGCAATTCCGAACTTATCGAGCAGTGTCCCCACATCAAATGGATGTTGCTTTCCCACATTAAACGAAATAACTGCCGCTTTGTTCTCGGAACGACCGTAAATTTCCACTTCATCTAACTGCCCGAGCAATTGCTGTGCAAGGCGGACAAGTTGCTGTTCATGTGCGGCAATTTTATCCATACCAATTGTATTTATAAAATCAAGTGCTGCCGCAAAACCGATGGCACCTGCAATATTGGGTGTGCCAGGCTCAAAGCGTAAAGCGCCTTCTACATATTCGGTTTTTTCAAAACTTACCGTTTTAATGGTCCCCCCCCCTGTCCTCACCGCCGGCAATTCACGCAACCAACGCTCTGAAAGGTAAAGTATACCGGTGCCGGTTGGTCCATACATTTTATGGCCACTGCAGACAAAAAAATCAGGAGCTAATTCGGTCAGATCAACTTTCATATGTGGTGCAGACTGCGCACCATCCAGCAAAAACGGAATGTTTAACTGCAAAGCGGCTTTGCGGATTCTGCTGACATCGGTTTGCAGTCCCAATGTATTCGAAACATGCGTCACCGCAATAAGACGTGTTGCGGGCGAGAGCAATTTTTCAAACGCCTCGTAATCCATACTCTGATCCGACAGCAAAGGAATAACTTTTAAATGACCACCGTTTTCTTCCGCCCAGATTTGCCAAGGCAAAATATTGGAATGATGTTCGTAGGTACTGAGAATGATTTCATCTCCCGGCCTAAGCCAGTTTTTAGCCAAGCCCTGCGCTACCATGTTAATGGAGTCAGTTGTACCGGCAGTAAAAATTAGTTGTTGCGCATTAGCGACACAGAAATGACGGGCTACCGTCTCCCTTGCTTGTTCAAATAAGATTGTCGACTCTCGTGATAAGGTATGCACACCCCGGTGAATGTTGGAATTGGTTTGCTCATAAAACTGAGACATACTGCGAATGACCTGCTCAGGTTTCTGCACCGTGGCGCCATTATCAAAATAGACCAATGGCATCTTGTTCACCATCCTTTTTAGAATGGGAAACTGCGCCCTGATTGCTTCTATCTCTTTCGTATCCATTTTATAAGTCCTGTCCGAGGGCAAGCATCACCTTTTCTTTCAGACTTTCCACTTCAATCCGGTTAATAATTTCCTGCGCAAAAGAGGCTAGTAATAATTTACGAGCACTCTCGTCCCCAATGCCACGTGCTTTCAGATAAAACAAAGCTTCTTGATCTATACGCCCTGTGCTGGTGCCGTGGGAGCACTTTACATCATCGGCATAAATCTCTAGTTGTGGCTTGGTATTAATGGTCGCATCATCACTCAGTAAAATGTTTTTACTGCTTTGATAAGCATTGGTCTTCTGTGCATCTTTTCGCACAAAAATCTTCCCATTAAACACCCCGGTGCTTTTATCGCTGATAATACCTTTGTAGATTTCATTACTCTCACAATGCGGCATACGATGATCCATCAAGGTATGATTATCTACCAACTGGGTATTGGCGGAGGTAAAAAGTCCGTTCAAATGTGCCTGACAATGTGTGCCGTTTAAAACCACGTTGTGATTGTTACGGACCAATGCGCCGCTCAGAGTGATGGTGGTATTGTCATAATGCGCGTCATTTTCCAGCTGGACCTGATTGGTGTTCACTGTGTATCCGCGCACCCCTTCCTCCTGAATCGTAGAGCAATTTAAACGTGCATTTTTTGATACTAGTTTTTCACTCACATAATTACTGAAGGTCTTTCCTTTCCCGGCCAACACATAGTGTTCAATGATGCTCGCAGAACTGTTTTCCCCCATCACAATCAGATTCCTGCCATTCACTATTGCTTCTGATTCAGAGGTCGTGACATATAGAATATGAAGGGGAATCTGTAGTTCCTCATTCGGCGCAATTTCGAGTTTAAAGCCGCCCGAACAGAAGGCGGTATTGAGCGCTATAAAGGCATCGGAAGTCACCTCGGCAAGTGAACCCACCTGCGCTGCTTCTGCCCCCTTAAGCTGGTCAAAAGAAGTAATATTCAGTCCTTTCAAAATAACTTTATCACTGAGTTCCGGTGAATAGCGACCGTTGAGGACAACCAGCGTGACAGTATCGTCCAAAAAGTAGGGCTTAAGATCCGGAGCCCCAGAAAATTGCTGTTCTGGGTTTTTAAATTCCTTTTTCAGGATAGCATCTAGATTGCAGTATTTATAGTCTTCCGTTTTATTTGTGGGAAAGCCTTTTGATTCGAGTTGCAGCATGGCCTGTGACAGCAGTGTGTCCGACAGATGTCCGACTTTGCCTGCACTTGCTGCAATCCGCTCAATGATAAACTGTACGGTATTTGATTTCTCTGCGATCATTTTATTTACTTAGGCAGGTTCGTTTTCAAATTGTTTTTTAATCTCATCATAACCCTTCGCTTCCAACTCTAGGGCGAGTTCTTTTCCGCCGGACTTTACAATACGTCCCTTGTATAAAATATGCACGAAATCAGGGACGATGTAGTCCAATAATCTTTGATAGTGCGTAATCACGATGAAAGCATTTTCTTTTGTCTTCAGCGTGTTAACACCATTGGCAACGGTTTTAAGGGCATCGATATCCAAACCACTGTCTGTTTCATCCAGAATCGCCAGTTTCGGTTCGAGCATGGCCATTTGGAATATTTCGTTTCTTTTCTTTTCACCACCACTGAATCCCTCATTAACACTGCGCCCCGTCAGTTTACCATCCAGCTCTACTAGTTTTTGTTTTTCCTTTACACGCTCCAGAAAATCTTTGGGTGACATTGGTGCCAGACCTTTGTAGGTTCTGATTTCCGCAATCGCAGTCTTCAGGAAATTTATATTACTGACGCCAGGAATTTCTACTGGATACTGAAAAGCCAAGAATAAACCCTCTCGGGCCCTGTCCTCTGCTGGCATATCGAGCAAATCTTTCCCATTAAAATTAACTTCGCCTGCTGTTACTTCATATTCGTCTCTTCCAGCTAGCACACTGCTCAGCGTAGATTTGCCACTACCGTTAGGGCCCATAATAGCATGCACTTCACCCGCTTTGACTTCCAGATTTATGCCTTTCAATATTTCTTTGCCATCAACCGATGCATGCAGATTTTTAATCGTGATCATTTTATTTTCAGTTTAATTCGTAATTGTAGTTATAAAGTTTGAGGCTCAATTTCTCCAGCAAAAATGAGGCTTTAGAACGGTTCCAGATATAGCAGTTCACCTGATCACCTTTTTCAAATTCACCGACCAGATTACAAGTATACTCGTACGCTTCGGTTTCGCAGCAATCTACTGACGGTGTTTCATTCAGCGGAAATTGCGCATAAAATGGGGCCCTATCACTCTGACTGCGGGTGACGGACACTACCAGAAGAGCCGCCATACTAGCACCGGTTACTTTTTCACGCCGACTGCAATTTAATTCCGCAAAAATACGGCGTGTCTTTACCGCAAGCGTCTGGCTGGTAGCGGCGGGGCCAAACTCCTTTCCAGTAAAATCAAATGCGGTCTGAAGCGGCGCATTGAACTTATCCAGCAATGCTGGCGGAGCAACTGAGTAGGGTTGTAATTCATGACTACCGCCCAAGCAATAGCGGTACTGGGGAGCCGTTTTCAGAAAAACATAGTTCCACATTTTAAAATTCATTCCGCTGCGTAAGATGATACCCGTATTGACCTGAAGGGTGTATACTAGGTTAATGATTAGTAGAAGAACGGCTAAAATCCCCGTCAAATAAAACTTAGAGGAAACCGCCGAAAAAAGATGAGCTGCAAGTAGTCCGATGAGTCCATAGTAATCTACCATCACACGAATTCCAAATCCATCGAAATAGGTATAGGCCCAGTAACTGGAGAAAAAATAAAACAGAAGGCTAAAAAGGCCTATGAGCAGGGCGAATTGGAAGCGCTGCTTTTTATAAATAACGAATAAACCCGTCATCAAGAGAAGACAGATAGGTGTGTAAATAAAGAAGCCCCCGTCGAAGCCAAATAAAAATTCAGTGATGTGTGGCTTCAACCAGTAGAAGCCATCCCGTTTGTAGGTATTATGGAAGAAGGAACCTGTCTGCAAATACCAGACAAGTGATTGTAAGGTGGTAATCATTAGTGTTAGTCCGAGAGCGCCATAGAAAGCGGGACGACGGAACAATACTGCCATAAGGCTTTTGAAATCATGCACCGATTGACACCATAAAAAAGCCGCCGGAACAATAAAAATATTATTGGGACGAACGAGCAGAATCAGACCAAGTACGATTCCCGTTTTCAGTAGCGTCACATTTTTTCGCAACTGATAAAAACTGGCTGTATAATATAAAAAAGCACAGATCAGGGCGAAGGAATAGACGTGGGACATGCCAGCTTCGGATAATGTATAATGCATTAGATTCGTTCCGAAATAAACCAGGACAATTACCGCAGCAATTATTCGGTCTTGAAAACTCTGCAGCACTAATAGTCTGCGTAGGAAATTGAGTCCCACCACCGCATAAAACAAGGCGGCCAGTGCCACCGCGATCTGAAACGGAAGCGAGTAACCATCAGCAGAAAAGCCGGTGGAGGGCGCGATGAGCAGTGCCACCAGAAAAAAGGGAAGTTGCAGGAGGGCCACACCGACAGGATGCACATTGATAATTCCGCTGCTGGTGTGCAGCAGATACCAGTCCTGCGCGTTCTGATGCGATAAATCGTGTTGAATGAATAAGGACACGAGGGCAGAATAATAATCTTTCGCATCACCATCCATTAGATTGGGAATGTCGTTCTGCCATTTAAAAACCCAAGCGAGCAAAACAGAACCAGCGATCACTAGTGTGATTGCCAGTTTTGAATACCTCTGCCCGCTTTTCAACATATCTATTCTTTTAACCGACGCTACCTTCCAGACTAATTGCCAGCAGTTTTTGTGCCTCAACGGCAAATTCCATTGGTAATTTATTGAGGACTTCCTTACAATAACCATTCACGATCAAAGCGATGGCTTTTTCCATTTCGATGCCGCGCTGTTTGCAATAAAAAAGCTGATCCTCCCCGATTTTACTGGTGGTAGCCTCGTGTTCTACGATTCCACTTTTGTCTTTTATTTCAATATAAGGAAAGGTGTGGGCGCCGCACTTATCGCCCATGAGCAGACTATCGCATTGAGAAAAGTTACGCGCATTAGTAGCGCCTTTTCTGATCTGCACTAGGCCTCGGTAACTGTTATTGCTCACTCCTGCGCTAATGCCTTTGGAAATGATGGTACTTCGAGTGTTCCTGCCAATGTGAATCATTTTGGTACCGGTATCTGCCTCCTGATGATTATTAGTAACGGCGACCGAGTAAAATTCACCAACACTGTTATTTCCTTTTAGAATGACAGAAGGATATTTCCAAGTAATGGCAGAGCCGGTCTCTACCTGTGTCCAGCTGATTTTTGAATTATCTTCCAGACAGATGCCCCGTTTGGTGACAAAATTAAAGATGCCTCCTTTTCCGTTTTTATCCCCGGGATACCAGTTTTGCACGGTACTGTATTTCACTTCCGCATCCCGGTGCGCAATGATTTCAACAATGGCAGCGTGTAATTGATTTTCATCCCGTTGAGGTGCTGTGCAGCCTTCTAGATAAGACACATAACTGCCTTCTTCCGCTACAATTAAGGTCCGCTCAAATTGGCCAGTACCTTTGCTGTTAATGCGGAAATAAGTAGAAAGTTCCATGGGACAACGAACGCCTTTTGGAATATAACAGAAAGACCCATCGCTGAACACGGCGCTGTTTAAGGCCGCATAATAATTATCTGTATAAGGCACGACCATGCCCATGTATTTTTTAATCAAATCAGGATATTCCAGCACCGCTTCACTGAAAGAACAAAAAATGACACCCTTTTCAGCAAGTGTTTCACGAAAAGTCGTCTTCACCGAAACACTATCAAACACGGCATCAACAGCGATGTTAGACTGCACACCACTAAGACGCTTTTGTTCTTCAAGTGAAATACCCAGCTTCTCAAAAGTCTTCAGTAACTCAGGATCCACTTCATCCAGACTTTTTAGTTCCGCCATTTTTTTTGGCGCAGAATAATAACTAATGTCCTGAAAATCGATTTGCGGATACTGCAAATGCGCCCAGTTAGAGGGCTGTGGCATATTGAGCCAGTGCCGGAATGCCTTTAGCCGAAACTCCAACAACCATTCCGGTTCGTTTTTTTTCTTACTCAGGGCGCGGACCACGGTTTCATTCAGACCTTTTGGAAACGTATCCGTTTCAATGATGGTCTCAAAGCCCCATTCGTACTCTTTATTGATCTGCTCGTGCAGAATTTCGTTGCTCATGACGACGATTGCGTTTTAAATTTAAATCTTCGCGCGTAATGGGATACAGAAGTGAATGCCTCTGCTGCACGTCGCACTTGTTTTTTCCTAGCTTGAAATTTATACCGAAAAACTCTCCCCACACCCGCAGGTGCGCGAAGCATTGGGATTGTTAAAGACAAAGCCCTTTCCATTCAAACCACCCGTGTATTCGAGTTCAGTGCCTACCAGATAGAGAAAACTCTTGCGGTCTACCACAATTTTAATTCCCTTATCCTCAAACATCTGATCGCCCACTTTCACGTTGTGATCAAACTCAAGTTTGTAAGAAAGTCCTGAACAACCGCCTCCCTCTACACCAACGCGGATAAATGTACCCTCCGGATGGTTTTCAGCAGCAATTAACTCAAGCGCATGGGCTTTGGCATTTTCTGATACTGTAATCATAACTAATTGTATTTAAATGAATTAGCGCACTAATCTAAATTAGACTAATTCTAATTAGACCACAAAGATACCATAAAAAGGGTACATGTACAAATACGATGTGGAGATTGGCGCCTGGTTTTTGAAGGCTTTACAAACTTTAACCCCAAGCACCATTATCTTTGTTTATTCAAAAGATAATGGTCATTTTAGTTGGCAATCCTGTGCTTTTTAAAACTCGCTTTTTTCGTGGAATTGGATATCCGGAAATTTTTCCCGGGCCATTTGTAGCAGCCAAGAACTTTCAGCGAGAAAAACGGGACGATCTTCTTTGTCCAGTGCGATGTGTGCATTTCGGTCCTGCATAAACGCCTCTAGTTTTTTACGATCCTCACAACTAATCCATAAGGCTTTATAGAGATTCAACTGATCAAAATCCGCGCTGGCATTGTATTCTGCCTTCAGACGGTGCTGAATCACTTCAAATTGCAGGGCACCCACGGTACCGATTACTCGGCGTCCATCGACTTTGCGCGTGAACAACTGAGCCACCCCTTCATCGGTCAACTGTTCAAGCCCTTTCTGCAATTGTTTGGTCTTCATGGGATCTTTATTGTTGACGTATCGGAATAATTCTGGCGAAAAACTTGGAATTCCTTTAAAGTGAATGCTCGCTCCTTCTGTCAGGGAATCGCCGATTTTAAAATTGCCGGCGTCATACAAACCAACGACATCGCCGGGAAAAGCCTCATCAATAACGGATTTTTGCTGAGCCATAAAAGCGGTAGGATTGCTGAAGCGCAATTGCTTTTTATCTCGCACATGAAAATAATATTTATTTCGTTCAAACTTTCCGGAACAGATGCGCAGAAAGGCAATCCGGTCGCGGTGTTTGGGGTCGAGATTGGCGTGTATCTTAAATACAAAGCCGCTGAACTTTGCGTCTTCAGGACGAACGAGGCCCTCTTCCGAATCCCGTTCGCGTGGATGCGGGGCAATTTCCACAAAACAATCGAGCAATTCATTCACCCCAAAATTATTCACGGCTGAGCCGAAAAAAACGGGACTGATTTGGCCGTCCAGGTACTTCTTCACGTCTAGCGTATCATAAACGCCATCAATCAGATCAACATCCGCCCGCAATTGAGCAGCAAAATCGACTCCCACCCGTCGGTCAATCACTGCATCATGAATGTCGGTAATACGAACAATCTCTTCCACCGTGGTTTTGCTATCCCCCTGAAAAAGGTTGAGTGCACCCTGAGTCAAATCATAGACCCCTTTAAAGGATTTACCGATGCCGATGGGCCAAGTCATTGGACGCACGCGGATTTTAAGCTCCTTTTCAATTTCATCCAGCAGATCGAAAGGACTCTGCCCCTCACGATCCATTTTATTAATAAAGACGATTACCGGCGTGTTGCGCATGCGGCAGACCTCGAGTAATTTGCGGGTTTGCGGCTCTACCCCCTTCACGCAATCAATCACCATGATAACGCTGTCAACAGCACTCAGCGTGCGATACGTATCCTCTGCAAAATCTTCGTGACCAGGCGTATCGAGAATGTTGACTTTGTAGTTTTTATAATCAAAAGCCATCACAGAGGTCGAAACCGAGATCCCCCGTTGCTTTTCAATCTCCATAAAATCGGAGGTAGTAGACTTTTTTATTTTGTTGGACTTCACCGCACCCGCCGTCTGAATGGCCCCGCCGAAGAGCAGAAGCTTTTCTGTCAGGGTTGTTTTTCCAGCATCGGGATGCGCGATAATTGCAAAGGTGCGGCGGCGGTTAATTTCTTCGGTAATTGTCATTGCAAAAAATGTGGCGCAAAGATAGTTATTAATTTACCGACCTGACAGGGCGCCTTATGTCCGCTTAAAACACTCAGGGTCTGCAATACTTTCCCTTTCACTACTTTGCAGAATGGCTAAATAGTTTATCTTTGTAAAGCCTGTCCCTTTTTAAATCCAACCTAAAACAATTATGCAAAGCCAACGCCTGCCCCTGTTATTCTGTTTACTACTAATCGGTTCCGGATTTTTCGCACAGAAAAAAATGCCGGGCTATCGGGAATATTTCATGGAAGGGTCCTACCTTTTACTAGAGAATGAGCCGGAGCAGGCCCTTACAAATTTTCGCAAAGCCTATCAGCTGGACTCTAGCTCTGCGAACATCCACTACATGCTGGGGATAGCCTGTCTTCTCTCCGAAAAATACAAAGGCGAGGCGGAATATTACCTACAGAAATCCGTTTCCGCGGTCTCAGGAAAATATAAGGCCGATGATGCGGAAGAAAAGGGAACCCCGCCACTTGCGCATTTTTATTATGGAAAAGCCCTGCATTTTAATTACAAATTTGACGACGCGTTAAAACAATATGCGGCCTTTAAACCTTCTATTAATTCGAATGATCTTGCCTACCTCAAGATACTCGCGCACGAAGAACTAGCAGCAGTGACGGCTAAAAATCTGACTAATTTTCCTCTTAACGTTAAAATCCGCAACATGGGCGATCAGATTAATTCGCCTTATCCGGAATACAGTCCGGCGCTGAGTGCTGATGAGCGAACCCTCATCTATACCACCAGAAGACCTGATTTTAGTGCGCTCAGAGACCGGGACGGCACCAACTTTGAAGATATTGTTGTTTCCTACAAAGATGATTCGGGAAACTGGAGTCCACCCGTCCCGCTGGGAATCAACACCATGGGGCATGAGGCGAGTATTAATCTTTCGGCAGACGGAAACATTCTGATTGTGTACAAAAATGAACTAACTGAAAAAGGTCCCGATGGCAATGGTAATATCTACTATGCGGAATTCGATGGTAAAGACTGGACGAATCTAAAAGAGTTTGGATCAGACGTCAATAGCATTTATATGGAGACCCATGCCTGCCTGAGCGCGGACGGTAATCTGCTTTTCTTCTCTAGTGAACGACCCGGCGGTTATGGCGGAAAAGATATTTATCGGTGTGTGAAACTCCCCAATGGCAAGTGGAGTAAGGCGCTCAATATGGGTCCCCGTATTAATACAGAATACGATGAAGATGGCGGCTTTATTCATCCGGACGGACTCACTTTTTATTATGCTTCCAACGGTCCCAGTTCCATGGGTGGATATGACATTCTATACGCCAGCCTGAATGAGGACAATAAATTCGGTCATCCAACGAACATTGGCTATCCCATCAACACGACCGGGGATGACATCTTCTATGTGGTGTCTCCTGACGCGAAACGCAGCTATTTTGCATCGGTTAAAGAAGGCGGCCGCGGAGAAAAAGATATTTACGAAATCACGGTCGAAGAAAAACGAGAAATTTATCTCGCTTTGTTTAAAGGCCAAATTCTCCCTGCCGCGGGAGAATCTCTACCCGACAATATTGTCATTCAGGTCCGCGATAAAGAAACGGGCGAACTGATAGGCACGCACCGGCCACGCTCTCAGAATGGAACCTTCACGACCATTTTGCCCCCGGGGCGGGAATACACTTTTTCGTATCAGATGAATGATGGCGAGGAGTTTTATAGTGAGTCCATTTATGTCAGCAATGAATATGCCTATCAGGAATACAAACGGGAAGTTAATCTGGAGCCAGTTAAAATTAAGGGCCGCGTGAGGGTTGCGGAAAATTCGGTAACACTAAATGTTCAGGTACTTGATAACTTACTTAGCAAAAAGCCGGTAGCGGACGCCCGTGTGGTACTGATGGATGAAACTGGGGGACGGCAAGTCTTTACTTCGAATGAAAAAGGTTTGACCGAGCAAACACTGGTAATGGTAAACAAAGATTTCCGGCTATCTGCAGGACGAGATGAACAGAAATCCGACACACTAAGATTCAGCACACGCGACATTAAAGTGGCTGAAAAAGTAACACGTGTAATTTATTTAGAAAACCTAAAAGCACCGGTGGCAAGTGAAGAGCATTTGCTGGACTTGCAAGTAAAACATAGTAAAACCGGAAAAGGAATTCACGTTGCGAGTATACAACTGACAGATGAGAGCGGTATTAAAAGAGAATTCCAAACGGATGACGCCGGAAAAATTACGGGACTTCCACTTGTCGCCGGAGCACGTTATAAAATTCTGGTGTATAAAGATAATTTTGCAGCGGAAGAAGAAGTCATTAACGCACCAAAAAAACCAGGCCGCCTCAGTAAAACCATAAGGCTAAATTATCATCCCCCTCAGCAAAATCTTGCCTCCGAGCGCGATAGCAGCGGCCGGCGATTCATTGCGACGGAGAAGTATGAATTCCATTATGTTTACGGACAGTCCACCATTGATGAGAGTGCAGAGGCCTTTAAGGAATATTTAGATGAACTAGTGGCTCGACTCCAAGAGCAGGGCAGCCTCAAAGTTCTAATCACTGGAAGCGCCTCCTGGGTCCCCATGCGGGCAGCAGGTGGCAATCCTGCCCTAGCGCAGCGGCGTGCAGAAGGATTGAAGCAGCTAATTATTGAAGCCCTTAATAAACGTGGGGTGAATGCAGAAGGCCTGCAGTTCGTATTGAAATCAGGTGTAAAAGGTCCGGGCTATAAAGGCGACTACCTCATTAACCGAAAGACCTACGAGAAATACCAGTATGTGAGGGCGCAGTTCTATTAAGCCGCCCATAATTTTTGTAAATTCGCGGGATGAAAGATGCTGAGTGGTACGTGAACTGGTTTAACTCGCCTTATTACCACCTATTATATAACAACCGAAGTGAAAGTGAAGCACAAGAATTAATCGATCACCTCTGCAACTTGCTGCACCTGCCGACAAAGAGCAAAGTTTGGGATATGGCTTGTGGTAAAGGAAGGCATGCGATTGCACTTAGTCACAAAGGTCTCGATGTTATGGGCAGCGATTTGTCTGAAAACAGCATTGCCGAAGCCAGAAAACAAGAACATGAGTACCTGCACTTTCTGGTACACGACATGTTGCAGCCCTTCCGCGACAATAGCTTTCAACTCGTTTGTAATCTCTTTACCAGTTTTGGTTATTTTGAAAATGAAAGCGATAATTACAAGGTCTTCTCCAATGCAGCAGAAAGCCTTTTACCAGCCGGCAGTTTTGTCATGGACTATTTTAACTCTGCCAAGGTAAGTAGCCTTGATTCCGCACCCTATTCTGAAATAAGGGGCGATATTGTTTTTAGTATTGAAAAAACAATTCGTAATAACAGCATTGTAAAACGCATTGAATTTACCGATCAGGGTCATGATTATTATTTTGAGGAAACGGTTAACCTATTGGAACTGGTCGACTTCCAAAAATACGGCACTGCTGCGGGATTAAAATTAAAGAGTATTTTCGGAGACTATAAATTGGAACCCTTCGATGCGGCTACTTCCGACCGATTGATTTTACTTTTTGAAAAACCATGACAAGTCCCTTTATTGCTGTCCTCGCACTTAGTCTTCCCATCCTGATCACAGGACTGGTAGCTTTTCGTGTTAATATCCGGCAGAGCGGACTGCGTCTGATTCTTGGCTTTAGTGCGGGCTACCTTTTTTCCATCAGTATCATGCACATGCTGCCGGAACTTTTTGTAAATGGGGGAAGCAAATTTATCGCGCTGTTCATTGTGCTCGGTTTCTGCCTGCAATTGATGATTGACACATTCAGCACGGGAATTGAGCACGGCCACGTCCATTTGCACAACGATACCTGCCATAAGCGTTTGCCCTTTGGTATTATCATCGGACTCCTGCTGCATTCCTTTCTAGAAGGGCTTCCGATTTATGAAAGCGCACCCGGCGGGGAGGCGCGCATTAACTTTCAGCTCATCCTTGGTCTGGGCATTCACAATCTGCCGATTACCATTGCTTTTGCGGGACTATTGAAAGAACATAGTAAAAAACACCGGACCAGTTTATTACTGCTTTTACTTTTTAGTTTTATGTCGCCCCTTGGCTACTTTTGCAGCTATGTTCTCCAGCAATTTGGACTCAATGATTACGCTCTGTATAGTCAGGCCGCTTATGCCCTAGTCATTGGTATCTTTCTGCACATCTCTACCGCCATCCTTTTTGAAACCAGTGTGCAGCATAAGTATAACGTTCAGAAAATTCTGGTGATGAGCCTGGGAATTCTACTGGCCTATTTTTTAAGCTGATGCAAAAAGTCACATTATTTGCAGATGTGATTGTCCCCCTCGGTGTCCCCAAGCGCTACACCTACCGGGTGCCGGAAGAACTTCAGGAAGAAATGGTCGTAGGAAAACGGGTGCTGGTACAGTTTGGCAAAAGTAGAATTTACACCGGCATTCTTTATGCTGTGCATGAGCGCGCGCCCTTAGATTATGAAGCCAAATACCTGGAAGGAGTTTTGGATGATTTCCCGGTAGTCACAGAAGCGCAGCTAAAATTCTGGGACTGGATTTCATTTTATTACTGTGCCTATCCTGGAGAGGTCATGAATGCCGCACTGCCATCAGGACTTAAGCTCAGCAGCACCTCAACCATTCAACTACATCCCGACTTTCAAGCAGAAGACCATACGCTCAGTGAGCGGGAAGCGCTGATTGTAGAAACACTTCAAGCCACCAGTCATCTCTCCTTTGAAGCCGTCAGCTCCATGCTAAAAATTAAGACCATTCAACCCCTCATCCAGCAGATGCTTCACAAGCGCATACTGGTTATTTATGAGGACATTAAAGAAAAATATAAACCCCGTCTCCAATCCTTTATCGCCTTAGCAGAAGACCAACGTAACGAAAAGATACTGCAAGAAACGCTCAGCACACTTGAGAAGAAAGCCTTCCGGCAGGCCGAAGCCTTGCTGTTTTTTTTATCGCTAGACCGGCAGGCGCAGAGTACTGGCGGCTGGGTGCCGAGGACAGAACTACTCAAGAAATGCGACACGGCTGCCATCTCGGCACTGATCAAGAAATCAATCTTTGTAGAGAGAGAAATGGAAATTAGTCGTCTCCATTTTGAAAAAAGCAGTTCACGTATCAAAGCGCTCAATACCGCACAGGAAAAAGCTTTTGGGGAAATACAAACCGCTTTTCGGGATAAAAAACCGGCCTTGCTGCATGGTGTAACCGGCAGCGGAAAAACTGAAATATACATCCGGTTGATTGAAGAAACGCTGAAAGAAGGCAAAGAAGTGTTGTATCTCATTCCCGAGATTGCGCTAACGACGCAGCTCATCAGCAGACTGCGAGCGGTGTTTGGAGAATTGGTGGGGGTTTATCACTCGCGCTTCAGTGAAAATGAACGCGTAGAAATCTGGAGCAATTTATTGCAGGACGAATTTAGGCCGGAGAAAAAAAAGGATGAGAAAAAATTCAGAATCATTCTGGGTGCCCGCTCTGCTTTGTTTCTACCATTCACCAACCTGGGTCTGATCATTGTGGATGAAGAGCATGATCCCTCGTTTAAGCAGCATGATCCATCGCCCCGTTACCACGCGCGGGACGCCGCCCTCTACCTGGCTGCCCGTTGTGATGCCCGAATTCTCCTTGGCAGCGCAACGCCTTCGCTAGAATCTTATCACAATGCCAAACAAAGCAAATATGCGCTAATTGAATTGAAGGAACAGTTTGTTCATGGCGGCGGCACACAATTACAAATCTGTGATATCAATTTTTACACCAGCAGCAATCAAATGAGGGCTTCCCTTACGCGGCCGCTGTTTGAAGGAATTGAAAAAGCGCTGGCGAAAAAAGAACAAGTTATTTTGTTCCAGAATCGCCGCGGCTTTGCGCCTTATACCGAATGCCGTAAGTGTGGTCATGTGCCGCAATGCATTCAGTGTGACGTTTCACTCATCTATCATAAGCAACAACAAAAACTCGTCTGCCATTATTGCGGTTATTCGATAAGTCCTCCAAAAGCATGCCCTGCTTGTGGAAGCAATGAGTTGCATTATAAAGGACTGGGCACTGAAAAAGTAGAAGAAGACATTGAGCTACTTTTTCCAAGCGCCCGCATCGCGCGTATGGATCTGGACAGTACACGCAGTAAATACGCTTACAAACAATTGATAGATGAATTTGAGGCCGGTCAGATTGATATTCTCATTGGCACGCAAATGGTGACGAAGGGCCTCGACTTTAAAAACGTAAGTGTGGTAGGCGTGCTAAATGCAGACAGTATTATCAGTTTTCCGGACTTTCGCTCTTTTGAACGCGCTTATCAGTTGCTCACGCAAGTGCGGGGACGAGCAGGGCGAGATAAAGAAGTAGGTACGGTTTATATTCAGACCAGTAAAACAGCACACAAGGTTATTGAACTTCTGAAAGAAAATAACTATCCTCATTTTTTTTCGGAAACACTCGCAGAGCGCAAACAATTTCACTATCCTCCCTACCGGCGACTCTTTGAACTGAGCGTCATCAGCAAAGATGTCAATGAAGTCAATCATCTTTCTGCAGAATTATTTAAATTACTCGATCAGCCCTTCAAAGGCGAACTGCTGGGGCCGGAATTTCCATTGATTTCGCGCGTCAAAAACAATTATTATAAACGCATCCTGCTGAAGGCGCCTAAAGAAATGCAGCCTGCACAAGTCCGTCAGCACCTTTACCAGGCTTTGGATGAACTTCAGAGTCTCTATAAGGACTGGCGTTACCGCGTGGCCATCGATGTGGATCCGGTTTAGGACTGCTGGGGCCTCTTTTCCTGCCCCGAAGGGTAAATGATTAATCAAAAATACCCGCCAACTTTCTGTTTACTCACTCACAAGGTAGATTGCCTCATTTTTAGCCCTCCATGGCCTAAAAAAGTTTAATTTTAGTAGTGCCTTAGTTAATACTTGGCCATTTAAAATTGAAAACACTGCGGCTTTTTTTTATTTTGATTCTCAGCTCTTCGCTTTATGGAGGAACGGATCCAAAACTGACGGGAAAAAACTTCGTCGCTTCCGGTGATATTTTTGGGACACGCGTCTTCGTCGAAAACAAAGGACAGTTTGATTTAAAAGCTCCGGCGGGTGTCAAAATTTTATATGCGCTAGATCATGGACAAGAACGCATTTATTTTACCAGTAGCGGTCTGATTTATGAGATGGTGAAGTCCTTTCCTCTGAGCGAAAGAAAGATGGAGGAAGTGGAAAGAGGTAAAGAGGTCCAATATAAGCCAGATGAAGTGCATCTTGTGCACATGAACTGGGCCGGAGCCTTAAGCGGCAGTATTACCGTGGAAGCGGATGAAAAACAGTCGCACTATATCACTTACGGAGATCCGGAATTAAATTCCAACACCTTTAAAAAACTGACTTACCGGAATGTCTATAAAAACATTGACATTGAATACATTATTCCCGAGGATAAAACGCATGGGATAAAATACAATATTTTATTGCACCGAGGTGCCGACGCCTCACAAGTCCGCATTGTATATTCTGGAGATGTTCGCAAAATCCGCAAGCGCAAAAGCGGCGATATTTTTATCGGTACCCGTCTTTGGGATTTGCTGGAACATTTTCCTCAAAGTTACTATGACAACGGCGAGCCGCTTAAATCCGAATTCGAATTACGAGGCGATACCATTGCCCTGCGCTTTCCGGAAGGCTATCAAAGTGCGCGGGAGGTAGTCGTTGACCCCTGGGTAGCTGCAGTGACCACGCTCACCAGTAATAATCTTGCCTATGATGTGGACTTCGATTTCGGCGGTGATATGTTCATCTTCGGTTCCTTTGGCTATGCAAAAGTGGCGCGCTATAGTAATGCAGGCTCACTGTTATGGACCTTCAGCGGCCTGATTATCAGCACTGGCTGGGGTTCTCAGCAAGCTGGCGTAAATGGATCGGTAGGAAGTTTTGCCGTAGATAAGATCACCAGTAAGACCTATGTTGGACAAGGCGCTAATTTTCCGACTGTCATTCGCCTCACCTCTGCGGGGGCATACGACAACTATGTTACCCCCATCAACAATCTGTTTCAGGAATTATGGGAAATGAATTTCAGTTGTCTGACCGGTGACATTTTAATTGTAGGTGGGGGTCATACCTCTAACTTGTCCGCTGCGACGATTAGCACCGTTGCCCCAGTGCTCACGCTCTCCTCTTTTAATCCCACCAACACCGCTTTTGTGCATGATATCTCTGCCTTTTGTCAGGATGATTTTGGAAACTCCTTTGCATATTATGCCTGCAGCAATGCAGCCCTAAGTCATAAAATTACCCGGGTCAATAGCACTTACAACGGCCCAGTGTGGACCATGCCAAGCGGATTTTCTAATTTTGCAGAGATTAATAACAAAAGTAATTATGGTGGCGGATCTATTCCCTCTGCAGGCTTTAATGGGCTCTTTGCCAACAACAATTATCTTTACTATTACGATGGCAATAATTTGGCCGCCTACAATAAATCAACTGGTACACTTGTAGCATCCTCCGTCATTGGCTATGGTGCTAAGCAGGTAGGCGGCATAGCGGTCGACAATTGTGATAACATTTACATTGGTGGCTACAGCGTTATTGCCTGTTATCATTTTAACGGCACCACCTTTAGCGCCCTTCCTTCTATCTCACTTCAGCAAAGTGCAACTTCCCGCGTTTATGACATCCGCCATAATCGGTCAACAGGACAATTGTATGTGACCGGAAGCGGCTTCTGCGGGACTTATCCTGCTGTCCACAGTATGACCTGCAGTGGAGGCGCAGGGATTTGCCTTTTCAGCCAGATGACCATCGCCGCAAATACCAACTCCATTACCTGCGCCACGCTTGGGTCTGCAACTATTGTTCCAAATAACGGCATTGGTCCCTTCACTTACACCTGGGTGCCTTCCATGCAGACAGGTCCAAGTGCAAGTAATCTGGCACCGGGCACACATACGGTGATTGTGTATGATGCGGGATATAATATGACCTATACGACGACGACCTTTTTTGCACCGGCTGTGCCTCTGACGGCGACAGTAAATACAACCACCTATCTGAATTGTAACAGCATGAATAACGGAACGGCTGCTATTACATCCCTGCAGGGCGGTTCAGCGAATCAAACCTATACCTGGACGAACGGACTGCTCAGCGCCTATACTCCCTCACTTTCCGGTTTGGGCATTGGCAATTATACCCTGACGATAAAAGATGTACTCACCAGTTGTATACTCACCAAGACCTTTAGCATTGCGCAACCCCAGCCTTTATCCAGTTTTATAATCGCTAGTACCCCGAGTACCTGTGTGGGCGGGACTGTCAATCTCAATGGCATCACTGCAGGAGGTGTGCCTGCCTATAGTTATTCTTGGATCAACGGCCCTGCCACCAGTAATCACTCCGTCACAGAAACCCTCAGTGGGATCTACACCTACACGCTGACCAGTACTGATTACAATGGCTGTGTTACCAATGCACTCATTAACATCAACTTCGTACCGCTGCCGGTCATCAGTGTGGCCAGTACCTCCATTTGTCCCCTCAAAACTGGCACACTCTCTGCAAATGGGGCGAGCACGTATTCGTGGACTGGCGGTGGCAATACTTCCATCTTTACAGACGCACCCACAAGTAATAGCTCCTATACAGTCAGCGGCTCACTAGCAGGTTGCTCCTCTACAGCAACAGGTTCCATTTTTATTTTACCCCTACCCGTCCCATCCATCACCGGTTCATTGGCAGCTTGTAATGGACAGAACATTCTTTTGACTGGAAATGGCGGTGTTGCCTATCTCTGGCAGGGACCCCAGTTTTTTAATAGCATCAGTCCTACCGCTTTGCTACCCAATACAACGATAAACCAAAGCGGACTATATTCAGTAACAGTCACAGCGGCCAATTCCTGCACGGCGGCCACTTCTGCGAGTGTTACTATTCATCCGAGTCCGACGCTCTCTGTTCTAGGGGGAACCATTTGTAGTACACAAAATCTGAGTCTTAATGCCAACTCCAGTTCTGCCATTTATTTTATGTGGACAGGCGTGAATGGCTTTAATTCGACCAGCCAGAATCCGGTGCTGATTGCACCTTCCGCTTCCGCTTCCGGCTTTTATTCGGTTACCGCCATGTCGGCTCTGGGCTGCACCAGAGCAGCCGTTGCGCACGCGAGCATCACTAACATGCCGCAAATTTCGCCTTTCAACTCGGGACCAGCTTGTGAAAACCAGGCCATTCTCTTGAACGGCAGTGGAGGTCAGGGCGGCGTTTCTTTTGTTTGGAGCGGACCCAACGCTTTTTTTAATGGCGCTGCAAATGTTAATTTAACGAACGTGATGCCGTCACAGTCCGGTAATTATACTCTTACTGTGACGGAAGGACCTTGTCAGATCAGTGGGACAACGCAAGTGCTTGTGCGAGCCCTTCCTCAACCGGTGCTCAGCTATAACCAGCCCGTCTGCGAGCGAGCCACTCTGCAGCTTAGTTTGACCTGTGCGGCCAGCTCCACTCTGATTGCACAAAATTGGAATGGACCAAATTTCAATTCCCCCTACCAATACCCAATTAGGCCCAACAGTACTACTAATTTCTCTGGCAATTACTCCGTGCAGGTGACCGATATTTTTCTGTGCAGTAACACTGCTGTGCTCGCCGTTAACATCCTTAAAAGTCCTGACATTACTGTCACCGGTGATACTGTTTGTCTCTACCAGCCCGCGCATCTGCTGGCGAGCGGAGCCAGTACTTATACTTGGGCCAGTCTATACGGGCTTGCGGGTCATGGAACAACATTGAGTATTTCGAATGCAAACAGTCCCTTGCCAGTTATTTACACTGTGACCGGCACAGCTTTGAACACCTGCACCAATGTAGCAAAAGGAAGCCTGCACACGTATTCTCTTCCGATTGTGAGTGCTGTAGCCCAACCCTCTACCGCGGTTTGTGCCAATTCTGAATTTACATTTAGTGCCTTTGGAGCGCAGAGTTACACTTGGCAGGGCCCAGCCAATTTCAGCAGCCTTGGTCAGGAAATCAGATGGCAGGCTCCGCATGCCGGCTACAGCGGGCAATATGAGGTAAAGGGCGTTGATGCTAATGGCTGCGAAGGACGCGCTGGTTTTAATTTACTCATTCATCCCTTGCCGGATGCTGGTCTAGTTGGCGGACCTTTTTCTTCCTGTGTTCCGTTTTGTGGCAGTTATTCCGTCGTTCAGTACAGGGGCGCTCCTCTGATCCAAACAAAATGGGTGCTCAATCAGCAAATCAGTTATCCTGGTAACTTTAAAAGCTGCTTTGAGAAAGCAGGTAATTATTTATTACTAGGCACTTATACAGACAGTAATAATTGCAGTGGCAGTAACACTTTATCAATCCATGCAGCGGAGAAACCAAAGGCGCAGATGAATGTGTCGCCGGAACACCCGGTAGAAAACGGAGATCCTGTCCAGTTTCAAGATCTCTCAGAGGGTGGCATAATGAATAGCTGGCAATGGAATTTGTTGGATGTGGCGCAACAGAAGACAAGTCTCTATAAAGTTCAACACCCAGCACATTATTTTGAAAACTCAGGTTCTTATGTGCTGGCGCTGGTTGTAAAAAACACAGAAGGTTGTTCCGATACGACGGTGAAATCGATACGGGTGGAAGATGATTTTCTAGTCTTCGTTCCTAATGCCTTCACGCCCAACAGCGACGGTCGGAACGAGTGCTTTCTTCCGGTACTGCGGGGACAGAAATTTTTTGGTTTACAAATTTACGATCGCTGGGGTCATGAAATCTTCAGCATCACAGAGCTCTCAAAGGGATGGGATGGAACACACAAGGGCAACGCCTGTCCGGAAGGTGTTTACACCTGGAAACTCAGCATTGCGGCGAAAAGCGGTGTTCAGAAGATACTCACCGGTGCGGTCACACTTTACCGTTAAAGCCTCCTTTCTTTAGCAATTCTTAGTTCTCGAGGTCCAGAGAAGGGCCGGCCCGGCTGGCTGCATGACTCAATATCGCCAATTTCTCCCTATCTTTGACCCCTCGCAATGAAGACAAAAACACTTAAAAAAAATAAGGTCAACGTAATTACACTTGGCTGCAGCAAAAATCTGGTAGATAGTGAGGTCCTCATGGGGCAATTAAAAGCCAACAAGTTTGATGTAGAGCATGAAGGTGAAAGTGATGATCATCAAATCGTCATTATCAATACTTGTGGTTTCGTTGACAATGCAAAACAAGAGAGTATTGATACCATTTTGCGCTACGTGGAAGCAAAAAAACAAGGGGCCGTTGAAAAAGTTTATGTGACCGGCTGTCTGAGCGAACGTTATAAAAAAGACCTTGAAGTAGAAATTCCTGAAGTGGATGCCTATTTCGGAACACGTGAACTTCCAAAAATATTAAAGACCCTAAAAGCAGACTATAAACAAGAGCTGGTGGGAGAGCGGTTATTAACGACCCCGCAACACTTTGCTTATTTTAAAATATCAGAAGGCTGTGATCGTCCCTGCTCCTTCTGTGCCATCCCACTCATGCGGGGGGCGCATGTTTCCGTGCCGATTGAAGAACTCGTGAGTCGCGCAAAATCACTTGCAGCAAAAGGTACACGGGAGTTGTTAATGATTGCGCAGGATTTGACATATTACGGTCTGGATATTTATAAAAAACGGGAGCTCGCGCACTTAATTAGCAAAGTGAGTGAAGTGGAGGGTATTGATTGGATTCGTTTGCATTATGCCTTTCCCAGTGGTTTTCCCATGGAAGTGTTGGATGTAATGAAAGAGAAGGCGAATGTGTGCAAGTATCTGGATATGCCATTGCAACACATTACCGATAATATGCTGAGCAGTATGCGTCGGGGTATTACTAAACAAAAAACCATTGATCTCGTAAATAAGATTCGTGACAAGGTGCCGGGGATTGCACTGCGCACCACCTTGATTGCCGGTTATCCAGGAGAGACCGAAAAAGATCACGAGGAAATGTTACGCTGGGTAGAAGAGACCCGCTTTGAACGGCTGGGTATTTTCACCTACTCACATGAAGAAAATACACACGCACATTTATTAAAAGATGATGTGAGTGAAAAAGTAAAACGAAAACGTGCCGATGCCGTGATGGCTGTGCAACAGGAAATCTCCATGCAGCTGAATCAACAAAAAGTGGGACAAGATTTTAAAGTCCTAATCGATCGCAAAGAAGGTGAATACTATGTAGGTCGCACTGAATTTGATAGTCCCGATGTGGACAACGAAGTACTCATCAAAGCAGACAGCGAGACGTATTTGCGCATCGGCGATTTTACAGACGTGAATGTCTACGAGGCCAGTGACTTTGACTTGTATGGGAAAGTGAAGTAATAGGTCTTCTAAAAATTTATGCTCCGCCCGATTTTGCTGAGTCTTTAATCAAAAAAAGACATTCTCAATCTAAAACGTTAATCCGAAAAAATCCCTAAGATTTTTGAGTTGTTTGGATGACCATTGTCTATAGCTACAATGGTAGCATTGACTAATCCTGAATAAATCCGTATTTTTGTTTACTTGTTGTCGCAAGTTAAATGACTCCTTGCACAGTTGATGAGCGGGTGGCGTCTTGCTCAGCAAACGCTCTTATGCGGACGGGATATTTATACTGACATAACTAAACAACATCAACTAAAATTACCATGGCAAAAGAAATAAAAAACGTAGAATACGGACTCGAAAAAATATTTGAAGGCGCGCAGGATTTCCTCCCCCTTTTAGGAACGGACTATGTAGAATTCTATGTAGGCAATGCGAAGCAGGCAGCCCATTATTATAAAACAGCATTTGGCTATGAGTCCTATGCCTACGCTGGTCTGGAGACAGGACTGACCGACCGTACTTCGTATGTCTTGAAGCAGGGAAAAATCCGTCTGGTTTTGTCAACAGCCTTAAAAAGTGATTCCCCGATTGGGGAGCATGTTAAAAAACATGGTGATGGTGTAAAAGTGATTGCTCTTTGGGTGGAAGATGCGCGTAAGGCCTATGAAGAGACAACCAGTCGTGGTGCTAAGTCGTTCATGGAGCCGACCGTTGAAAAAGATGAACACGGAGAAGTGGTGCGCGCAGGCATCTACACCTATGGCGAAACGGTCCATATGTTTGTAGAGCGTAAGAATTATTCGGGGACTTTTTTGCCTGGCTTTAGAGAATGGAAATCAGATTACAATCCGACCGCGGTTGGTTTAAAATTTATTGATCACATGGTTGGTAATGTGGGCTGGAACCAGATGAATGCCACAGTGGAGTGGTATGAAAAAGTAATGGGCTTTGTGAACTTCCTGAGTTTTGATGACAAACAAATTACCACCGAATACTCTGCCTTAATGAGTAAAGTAATGAGTAATGGCAATGGTCGGATTAAGTTTCCAATCAATGAACCAGCAGAAGGCAAGAAAAAATCACAGATTGAGGAATACATTGATTTCTATGAAGGTGCTGGTGTTCAGCATCTGGCCTTGGCGACGGACGACATCATTAAAACGGTAGCAGAACTCAAAGCACGCGGCGTTGAGTTTTTACCGCCACCACCACAAGCGTATTACGATGAGATTCCAAAACGTCTCGGTGTGCACATGGAGATCATGAAGGAAGATATTAAAGAACTTCAGAAACTCTCTATTTTGGTTGATGCCGATGAAGAAGGCTATCTCTTACAAATTTTCACTAAGCCAGTAGAGGATCGTCCGACTTTGTTCTACGAAATCATCCAGCGGATGGGCGCAAAAGGCTTCGGGGCAGGTAATTTCAAAGCTTTATTTGAGTCGATCGAACGCGAGCAGTCCCTCCGTGGTACGCTTTGATTTTTGTTTAGACTGTATACCAAGTCCCGGTTCGTTGAGCCGGGACTTTTTTGTTACTGACAGGTTTTAATATTGTAATAATCCTCCACCTGCTCTAATTCGCCATTCCTGCGAAAGGACACAGAGGTCTCGATCCAGCCCCTGCACCAGCGTTCATGCGATTCGAATCGCATGTCCATCAGATCCAGTGCTTTAGTTTTTTCAAGGAGGCGCACAATGCGGTGATCCTTTTTGGTGATCCAGATCTGATTGCCATCGGGAACATTGCCAATGACCCAAACCTCCTGCTTGATCCATTGTCGGCTTGCGATCTGATTTAAATCGTAATCTGCTTTTGTCAGTCGGGCTACGACTTCTTTATAGGGACGGTAATACATGCCCCCAAGCAGTAACAAAAGAGTACTGGAATCGGTACGTGAACGCATCAGTTGGGAATTCTTATAATTATAGACGCTGTCATTTTGAAACACGACAGAGTTACCGCTCGTCGTATCACCGAAACTAATTTTAAAATAATCCGGGTAACGAATGGTCTCGTGCCAGTCGGAATAGCCGGTAATGGAATCCCCTTTGTAATGGGTGTTTTTTTGAGAGAAGGTATAACACTTGCAGGGAGCCTGCTTATATTTTGTATGCATAGCGCGGAGTAATTCCTCTCCTGTTTTATAAGGCTGCGCAGTCCCCCTACCAGAAAAAGTTATTACAACTAGGGCAAGAAAAAAGTATCCTTTCATTATTAATTTTTACCAAATATAATAAAAGCAAAAAGTATAAAGCCCTAAGCCTCAGGCTTGCTTTGTCCAGAAGTGCTTTACCTTCCTCCGCTATTTTACTTAAACTGTTCAGGAATAATTACCTTTACAACAATGTCCGCAGATTTTTCAGAACACATCCGATCACAAATAAAAACCTTACCGGAGGGTCCTGGTGTCTATCAATATTTTGATTCGGATAAAAATCTTCTTTACGTTGGGAAAGCAAAAAATTTAAAGAAGCGAGTTAGTTCCTACTTTAACAAAGAGCACGACAGCAGTCGGCTGCGGATTATGGTCCGCAAGATTGTAGACATTAAAACAGTTAAAGTCGAAACGGAAGTAGATGCCCTTTTACTGGAAAATAACCTCATTAAAAGTTTAAAACCCCGTTACAACATTAATCTTCGGGATGATAAAACGTATCCCTGGATTATTCTTAAACGCGAACGTTTTCCGCGTCTGTTTTATACTCGCAAAAAAATAAAGGACGGGAGTGATTATTTTGGTCCTTATGCCTCCGTTAAACTTATGCATACATTGCTCGATCTGATTCGGCAGACATACCCTTTGCGGACCTGCAATTACGATTTGAGTGAAGAAAATATTCGTAAAGGAAAATTTCGGGCTTGCTTAGAATACCACATCGGTCGCTGCAAAGCACCCTGTGTGGGTAAGCAGGAAGACGATGAGTACAATGCCAATATTCGTGAAATTCGGCAGATCATAAAGGGAGATACTGCTTTTGCTCTGCGTGAACTACGAGAGAACATGCACGCGGCTGCCGAAGCCTATGAATTTGAGCGGGCAGAAGCGCTACGTCAGAAGATTGAACTCTTGAGTGACTTTCAGAGTAAATCCACCATTGTCCATCCTTCGATTACCAATACCGATGTCGTGAACATTCTAAGTGATGAAAATAGTGCCTTTGTTCACTACTTTCAAATCATCAACGGCTCCATTATTAATTCGCAGACGATGGAAATGCGTAAAAAGATTGAAGAGAGCGACGACGACTTACTGAGTTTCGCCATTGTTGAATTTCGCAGTCGTTTCAATAGTGAGAGTCGTGAAATACTGGTTCCTTTTGCACCGGAACTCCGAATTCCAAATACAGAGTACATTGTCCCGAAAATTGGTGATAAGAAAAAACTCATGGATCTCTGCACTAAGAATGCGCTGGCTTATAAGCAGGAACGGGAAAAACAGGTTGCTTTAACCGATCCGGAGCGGCATACCGAACGCATCATGAATCAAATGATGAAAGATCTACGGATGACGGTGCAACCCCGTCGCATTGAGGGTTTTGATAACAGTAACATACAGGGCAATCATGCGGTTAGTGCTATGCCGGTATTTATTGACGGTAAACCCGCAAAGAAAGAGTACCGGCATTTTAATGTCAAGACGGTGGAGGGTCCCGACGATTTTAAAACCATGGAAGAGGTCATTTTCCGTCGCTACTCCCGAGTACTAGAAGAGAATTTGCCGATGCCGCAACTGATTGTGATAGATGGCGGTAAAGGGCAATTGGGGGCAGCGGTAGAGAGCTTGAATAAACTAGGATTAATGGGCAAAGTAGCAGTCATCGGTATCGCCAAACGCTTGGAAGAACTGTTTTTTCCCGGAGATCCCTTACCCTTGTATTTGGACAAGCGCAGCGAAACCCTGCGTATTATTCAGCAGATAAGAGATGAGGCCCATCGTTTTGGTATTACACATCACCGTAACAAGCGGAGTCGTGCCACCTTTAAAACAGAACTCAATGAAATTAAGGGCATCAGTGAAAAAACAGCAGAGAAAGTGCTAATTGCCTTTAAAAGCGTAAAGGGTGCGAAAGAAGCGGGACAGGCGGAATTGATTGCTTTAATTGGTCAGTCCAAGGCCCGTCTGATTTATGACTATTTTCATGCACCGTCACCAGGAGTCGATAATGTGCTGAAAGATTCGGAATAAGCAGAGTCAGTGAAACTGCGCCGCCTACCGGTTTTTTAATATCTTTACTTCATTGAAGCCCATATTGGAAATACAGGGAATCAGCAAAAAATATCTGCTGGAAGGTAATAAAAAGCCTTACCTCAGTCTGCGTGAAAACCTGTTTAATTTTTTAAAACCCCGTCCTGCTCAACAGGATTTCTGGGCCCTAGATGATGTGACTTTTAATCTGATGCCGGGTGATACACTTGGCATCATCGGCAAAAATGGCGCAGGCAAATCCACACTCCTAAAAATTCTTTCTAAAATCACTCCGCCTACGAAAGGAAAAATTATCACTCGGGGACGCATTGCCAGTCTGCTGGAAGTTGGTACGGGATTTCATCCGGAACTAAGTGGTCGTGAAAACGTATACATGAATGGCAGTATTTTGGGCATGAAGCGGTCAGAAATCCATCGCCACTTCGATGCCATTGTTGATTTTTCTGGTGTCGAAAAATTTCTGGACACACCGCTCAAGAATTACAGCAGTGGCATGCAATTACGTCTGGCTTTCGCTGTTGCCGCATTTCTTGAGCCAGAAATTCTGGTCATTGATGAAGTGCTAGCTGTAGGCGATTCGGAATTTCAAAAAAAATGTCTCAATAAAATGGAGGATGTTAGTCACAGCGGGCGCACCATTATCTTTGTTAGCCATCAGCTAAGTGCCATCGACAGTCTGTGTAATAAAGCCATCATCCTGCAGCAGGGTAAACTGGTGAGCGAGGGTCCGACAAAAAAGTGTATCGAAACCTATTTGGTATCAGGTAAAAGTGAATTGCAGCGGGAAACCAAAGTGCCCGAAAAAATCATCACAGATCTCCGTGCTGAGGGTCGCAGTGGCGGACAAAATATTGACCCTCGCGAAACCTTGATTGTGTCGGGACAATTTGAATTTCCTGAAACCATCAATACGCCTTCGATTGGGCTGGTAATTCGGAACATGTATAATGTGCCGGTCCTTGGCATTAACAATGGTGTGTACGGAAAAGTGTTAGCCCCCATTACCGCCGGCAAGCGTTTTGAAATAATACTGGAGGAAC
>CALPON020000026.1 GCA_943325195.2 Sphingobacterium thalpophilum
AATTATCACAAACAGGCTGTCAGTCCAATGTACATGGCCTTTGCTGGACGCGTACCACTCATCATGGCCTGTTCCTACTTTCTGTATGAAAAAAGCGGAAAGGTTCAAAAACTCCTTCATGCCATAAAATATCAGGAACAGCAGGAACTGGCGCGATACATCGGAAGCCTTTATGCCCAGGATCTGCAAGCGGCCAAGACCTTTTCCGGTGTGGATTTGATTTTACCGATCCCCCTACATAAAAACAAACTCAAAATTAGAGGCTTTAATCAGAGTGAGCAATTTGCAAAAGGCCTTGCACAGGGCCTGCAGAAGGAAATGAGTACCCATCATCTAAAACGCGTGATGGATACAAAGACACAGACCCGTAAGAAAAAATACGAACGTTGGGAGAATGTAGCTGGTATTTTTGAGGTCCAAGAAGCGAGTGACCTATACGGCAAACACATTCTGCTGGTGGACGATGTGGTAACAACGGGGGCGACCATAGAAGCCTCATGGCAGGCTTTAAAGCAGATTGAAGAAGTAAAAGTATCGGTGGCCAGTATTGCCTTCGCCGACCGGCAATTCAACTGATTACTTATCAAGGAAACGTTCCCGGTCCCCCGTTTTTAACAGCTCGCAACTGTCTAACCGTCCCCCAATTTTCTGACGGTTCTTTGCAATAAAATCATAGACTAGATTCCTGAGAAAAGGAGGAATGACCACAAAGCTCACCAGCAATGGCCATAAACCACGCATGTACAAGGTCAGCCGCAAAGCTGCGCAAGACTTTATATAGGCATCGTGCTGACGGATGAGAATAATAGAATCGACCTTTTTATTGATTTTGAAATAGGCCTGCAGTGCTTTTCCTGCTTCAGAATCTAGAGGCGCAAAATGCATGGACTTCTTTTTATTTTCGTTTCTTAAAAAAAATTGCACCGATTTATTACAAAAGGCACATTGCCCGTCAAATAATAAAATAGGTTGCAGTTTTAAAAGTGCATTGACATCCAACTGCTGTGGTTCCGCTATTGCTTCATTCATGGTTGTGGATAGATAAAATAAGGATCGACACTTAATTCAAACTTGTCGCCGGTACTTTTTAAATCTAAAGGATCTAAAAAAGAGACAAAGCCGTTTTTTCCCTGGCACTGGCTGGTATGATGGGGCAAAGGTCCCGATGAGGAAATATTTCGTGAAAGCACATACAATAAACCACTCCGCTCATCCACCGCCAATCCGTGGGGCTGTGCACCATGTCGGAGGGTGAGTGTACTTAAATCTGAATTAATTTTCATGACAGAGCCAGGATCAGTTGGGGAGCCGTCGCCACTGCAGGTCAGATACCAAGAGGTGTATTTTTTACTGTAAACGAGTTCCTGTGGATAGTAAGGTGTCGGGATGCGGGCAACACTTGTTTTGCTGGTCAAATCAAAAACAATTACTTCATTACTTTTTTGACAGGTTACATACAAACGGTTTCCCCCCTCATTTAAGCCCATATCATGCGGATCAAGAGAACTGACTGAACTGACCTGAGTGCCATCAAGAGCATACTCATTCAGCGTACTGAGATTAAATGCGCTGTCAATTTCCGAGATATAATTGCCGGTTTGCGCAGCAAGGTAAATTTTGGCTCCATCCTTACTCAAGCAAATGCCATGTGGGTAATTCCAGCCCGGCGACATGCGGATGAGCCGGTGATTCAAGAGGTCTACCGTTGAGACCGCACCTACCGCGGTCCAGCTCACACAATAAGCCCGTTTACCATCGTCTGATATAACAAAGGTATTCCAGTCCAGTGCATTCTGGGTGCCGGTTTTTGCCGCGAGTGGTGTTAGGGGAATATCTGCCACAAAAGCATCATCGCTACATCGGTATTTCTTCATCACATTGCTATTCAGGAAAACAACATACCAGAATTTGCCGTCGGGTGCGACGCGGACTTGATGCGGCGTGCTTTTTCCGCTCCCCACCTCAATGTAGCGAATGGGTAGATGTGTTTCACTGTCAAAAACTGTCACCACATCGCAACCCTGATTCACGGCATACAACTTTTTAACCGCTGGACCGCTGAAAGCAACCGTTCCCTTGAAATCGGGAGCGCCTGCATCTATCCATCCTTTCAGCCGACTTACTTCCTCCCGCGTTAAGGGAGCTTCTCCAATTGGCATGGTTGGCGCATTGATTGTGCCTAGGTCAGAATAGGTATTTATAAAATAGCACAGCGATGAAAAGCGGCTGCTGAAAGGGATAACAGGACTACCACTGCGTGAGCCACGGAACAGAGAGGACCACGAAGAAAGATCCAATCCACTGGCCGCATCTTTACTGACGGTGTTATGACAGCCACTGACTGCACAGCGGGTGGTAATGAGTTTATCTATGTCTGCGGGATAATCACCCGTCAATACATACCCTTTATCTTTTGTGCAGGCGCTCAACACAAGGAATAAAAAAGTATAGCAGAAGAGCTTCATGTTTTTTAATGATGAACCAACTTTAAGTGCTGTTGCTGTCCGTTGGCGGATTCCGGCTTGCTAATGTTCAACAAATAGATTCCCGGGGCGAGGCCAGCCAGGTCCAACCAGGCCGTAGCCGGTGAAATTGTTTTGGATAAAAGTTTTCTTCCTCCCGTGTCGCATAGCGTCACCTGTGCCTCCTGATAGGTAGTTTCAGTTTGGAAATACACCAAATCACCGGCGGGATTTGGATACAGTGAAAACGAAAGGCTCTCTACTTTTTCTTCCCTTACACCCACATAGGGAGATGAGGAGGAAAAGTACGCCAGGCCGCCCGAAGCATTTCCCAGCATCAGATCCCGCTTACCATCGCCATCCAAATCTTCAAACAGCGGCGCAGATTGTGAGCCTTCATTTAATCCATTTAAGCCCGCATAAAGAAGTGAAAAAGGCGACTGTAAATTAGCTGGCACGCTGTACTGCCAGATAGCGCCAGAGATGGAGCCAACAAGGAGGATCAGATTGCCGTTATCGCGGTAGAAATAAGGAACAGCATAGCCGTCGAGACCAAAAAGATACGGATCGCCCTTTACATCCACATTGCCAAGGTAATTGGTGATGAGTGAGAAAGCAGGGACACTAGCGGTTCCTGTATTTCGGTAATAGGACAGTCGGCCATTTTTTGTACCGATGACCAAATCCAGTAAATTATCGCCATTTAAATCAATGATATGCGGTGCTGCGACAGCAGAGGACGTCGTAAACGTAAAGGGATTCGGAAGAAATTGTGAGAAATTACAGACCTGGCCTGGACCCGCGGAATTCTTGAGCCAGTGGACCTGACCACTCAGGGTGCCAATCAATAAATCCATATCCCCGTCCCCATCCATATCCCCAGCTGCCGGCATGGCATAACTCAAGTTTTGAGCAGACAGACCTGCGTAATCTCTGGTGATAAGCGAATACGCCGGCACGGCCGATGCGCTAATATTTCGATACAGTGTTAGACGGGCATTGAGGGAACTATTCTGATAATAGCCAAAGGTGCCAATCAGCAAATCTTTTTTGCCATCGCTGTCGTAATCGAATAGTAAGGGGAATGCATCCTGACCGACCTCAATCATTTCATCTTGCAGAAAATTATTTTGAACAAATTGAAAATTGACGGTGCTGGTACTACTGCTATTTCGGTAATACCAGACGCTCTTATAATTCTCTGTCCCGGCCACATTCGGCATGGCCAGTAAATCACGTTTGTTGTCACCATCCACATCCACATAATAAGTGCAGGGAAAATTATTGATTCGAATTTGTGCGCTGCTGCTTTTTACCGGATAACTGGGATAGAGTGCCGTCGTATCTGTAAAATAAGCGGAGCCAGGACTACCCGTGTTATGCACATAGTGGATGGTGTTGCAGGAAATATCGCCCATGATTAAATCCTGATCCGCATCGCCATCACTGTCCATACACATAAGGCAGGAACCGGCGTGATATGCTTTTTCACCGGTGGCCCCTTCGATACGGATTGGTTTGGAGAGGCACTGATTCATGGTCACGGCGCACTGACTCTCCGATATTTTTCCCCAGCAAAGATCAGTAGCTTTAAAAACAAGACTGTCACAATTGTAATTCATTTCCTTACTCATGTTCTTGTGCAATTCAATCAACACGCCTTGCGGAGAGAAAGTCAGCACATCCAAATCACCATCATTGTCAATATCTGCAATACCAGGCACCCCAATGGAACTGGCATAAAGATTACTAATGCCATTGGCCCCACCGTAATCCGTGTATAAAAGTGATTTAAATAAAGTAAAAGAGATTCCCGCCGAACCGCTGGTGTTTTTATAGACTTTTATGCCGGAGTTGACCGAGCAAAAAAGATCCTCACGTCCGTCGCAGTTAAAATCCATTAGTACGGCCCAATTGGCGCATTGTGGAAAATAATAGCTGAGTCCCGGATCTGAGCGGTACTTGGCCTGACCAGCAGTCCCCGTTTTTATAAAACAGCGGAAACGTCCCGTACCGAACTGATTCACCCGGTCAAAGATCACCAGATCTTTTACGTTGTCGTTATTCACATCCATGTTGCTAGCATTGGCGTAATTAATGCCATTGGCCCAGGGCATCCGCAGCACTTTTCCGTTCTCAAGCACAGTCAGGGTATCACGAGCAACCGGTAATTGGGCGGAAGAAAGAATGGCGGCAATCAAAAAAATACTGAGAATCAGGCGGTGGCGCATCCTAACAAATTTACAAAATTCCGTGTTCTTTTTCAAGTTCCCGTTCATGCCGGCGGATGCGGGCTTCGGAAGCGAAAACCCAGGCCAGCAAAGGAATCAGCAACAGAGTGCCATAGCTAAGGAGTTTATAATGCTCGTAATAACGGTTAAATTCTCCTAAAATCAATTTGAGATTACCCGTGAGGTACACTAATGAAAGACCAAAGAGCATTAGCCACCGCGCAGTGGTACCAAGTTCTGCCCAACGCAAAATCACATGGTACAGCAGAAGACAGAAGGCGGGGCAAATAAAAATAAATGCATAATGTTGCTGATGCGGAAAGATAAGCGGGATGAGTAGTAGCAGATAGGCCTGCTCTGTGAGGCGCTGCCAGACGGACCGTGCGGAACGAAAAGGTAGGGCGCGGACAAAATACAAGCTGAAGGCAAGTAAGGCCAGACGCACTGTCAGCAAGATACGGGAAACGGTTTCGTAGGATAAATCCGCTATGTTTCTGGGCAGGGATAGCGCATGAACATCGGGTACCTCCTTCACCAGCAAGGTGGCCAGTAAAGTACTCAAACCGTGAAAACTTCGTTCATCCACATCAAGCACATGCCTCGGCTGTTGCGGATTAATCTGTGACCACCAGCTTTGTAATAGATGAAAATTGTATTCCTGTCCCACCACCAGTCCCGGCACCCATAGCAGCACTGCAGTAAAAAGAAGGACCAGAAGGGCCGTCCGCCATTGTGCGCGGTAAATCAAATAAGGAACGAGGACAATGGGCAGTATTTTTAGATTAATACCAGCAGCGATAAGCAAGGCCGCTTTAATAGGATGACCTTCGAAACTACTTTTTAAACCCACAATGCAGCACCAGAGAATGAGGATGCTGATTTGTGAAGCATGCATGTTTTCATGAAAAAAGCGCGCTGAAAAAACAAGACTTAGTATAAGAAATAGTTTTCTCTTTTTTTCGGGCAGGGCCTGGGTCATTTCGCTGCGCCAGAGGAGCCAGATTAAATGAAGAAAGAAAGAAAGGTTCAGCAGCAGCCAACAGAGTTTTACGCCGTAATACGGAAGTTTATAAAAAGGCTCCAGAAAGAACGCAAATAAGACGGAGTAGTAATATTGATATTGTTCATCAATGTATTTGTGGAGATAGATGTCTCCTCCCTCTTTTAGCAAGCCAGCCGCTTGCAAGTATATATACAAATCCCCCTCGCCCCGTGCCTCGATAAAACAATACAGCACTAAAAGCAGGAGGAAAATTATCAGCGGTAAATTGCCTGAGCGTTTCATCTTAAATTCTTGCTAAATTTATGAGTTATTCACATGTCACTGGATAAAATACTCGCATATTGTTTTGATAAGACCTGGTGGCCGGTGCAGACCCGTCTTTTTAAAAGGAGTCTGTACCTATTGGTACTGCTACATGCCTTTACTTATTTGTGGGATAGCGGAGACTTGTTCGGGCCGGAGAGCTATGTGATCCGGCGACCGACCGTTTTCAGTGGCTTACAGGACTTTGTCTTTCTCTTAACCAGTTATCCCGCTGCGGCTTGCTGGGTGCTGATGGCGGTCCTTGGCATAAGTATGGCGGGACTGGCAGGAAGGCGGCGCATCTGGAGCGATGTGCTGCTTTGGTTGATGATGCTAAATCTGCATTATGCTATTTATCCCGGACTTACAGGAGGACATTATCTCTTGAATCAGTTATTACTCTTTCAGTGCCTGATGAGTGATCCCCGAAAGCCATTTAAAGCCCGGTGGCAAAATCTTCAGGACTTTCTCAATAATGCAGGGAGCGTGCTGATTATGGCGCAGGTGTGTCTTATTTATGTGATTAGCGCTTTGGCGAAAATGCAGGACGAAGCCTGGCGCAGCGGAGAGGCAGTGGGTATGATCGCAAGGCTTTGGCATTTCAGCCGGGGAGGCACGACACTGTTGGGGGACAGCAAACTGACACGGCTACTGACCTGGCTTATTTTGGCTTATCAACTGGCATTTCCACTGTTCATTTGGCTGAATCCGCTTCGCAAACCCTTACTTGTAGCTGGACTCCTGATCTATCTCTACATCGCATTCTACATGGGCCTAATGAGTTTCGGCTTTACCATGCTACTAGCCCATCTCTATTTCTGGCCGGTACAAGCTGCTAAGTCCTGAATTATTGGTATCTTTACCACCATGTTTACAGCAGATTTATTAAAAGACTTGAATGACCGCAGTGGCGCTTTGAGGGGGTTTCTTTAACTACGATAAAAAGAAACACGACCTCGAGTTACTGGAAGAAAAAACCTTAGATCCCGATTTTTGGAGCGATTCAAAAAAAGCGGAGAAGGTTTTAAATGAAGTCAAATCCATTAAAAACTGGACTAGCGCTTACGAAGAAATTATTCGTCAGGTAGACGATGTAACTACTTTATACGAATTCTACAAAAGTGGTGATGCCACAGAAGAGGAGACGGAAGCTGAATTTCAGAAAGCGCTGATCAAGCTGGAGGAGATTGAATTTAAGAACATGTTACGAGGTGAAGAAGATCGCCTCAATTGTGTACTGCAAATCAATGCAGGCGCAGGTGGCACGGAAAGCTGTGACTGGGCAAGCATGCTCATGCGCATGTACATGATGTGGGCAGAAAAACAAGGTTTTAAAATAAAAGAACTGGACTTCAATGGCGGTGATGTGGCAGGAATCAAATCGGTGTCCCTCGAAATTGAAGGGGAATTTGCCTATGGTTTTCTGAAAGGTGAAAATGGTGTGCACCGTCTGGTCCGCATCAGTCCCTTCGACAGTAATGCTAAACGTCATACTAGCTTTGCTTCCGTTTATGTTTATCCCGTAGTGGACGACAGCATTGAAATTGATATCAAACCGGCGGACATTGAGATTCACACTTCACGAAGTGGTGGTGCCGGCGGACAGAATGTGAATAAAGTAGAGAGTAAAGTACAGCTCACTCACAAACCAAGCGGTATTGTGGTAGTCTGTCAGGTTGAACGTTCACAAACCGGTAATCGGGCCATGGCCATGCAGATGTTGCGTTCCCAATTGTATGAACTTGAAATGCGCAAGCGGAATGAAAGTAAGCGCGCAGTAGAGGACAGCAAGATGAAAATCGAATGGGGCTCCCAAATTCGTTCTTATGTTCTGCATCCTTATAAACTGGTCAATGATCACCGGACTGAATTAAAGATTACCAATGCAGAAGGCGTTCTGGACGGCAATCTTGATGAACTGATTAAATCCTTCCTCATGGCGAGTGGCGGAAGTACACCTTCAAACTAAACGTATTGGCACATCCTGTAAGAGCGAAAAAACACCTTGGACAACATTTTCTGAATGACGAAAACATTGCGAAAGCGATTGTAGATGCAATTCTGGAAAAAGATGCCACGACCATGCTGCTGGAAGTCGGCCCCGGCACTGGTGTCCTGACTCAGTTTCTCATCAAACAACAGGAGAAATTTTTTGCGCTGGACATTGACGAGGAGTCGGTTTCTTATTTAAAAGCCAGTTATCCGAGTCTCGAGAAAAAAATTCTCCTCGCTGATTTTTTGCAAACCGATCTGGTAAAACTGGCAGGTGAAAAATACAATGTGATTGGCAATTTTCCCTATAACATCAGCAGCCAGATCATGTTTAAGGTACTGGAAGAAAAAAACCACGTGGATTATGTAGTGGGCATGTTTCAGAAAGAAGTCGCAGAGCGGCTCGCCGAAAAGCCTGGCAGCAAGACCTATGGTATTTTAAGCGTTTTACTTCAAGCGTATTACGACATCGAATATCTTTTTACGGTGAATGAAAATGTTTTCACACCACCACCAAAAGTGAAGAGCGCGGTGATTCGTCTCAGCCGCAACCAGGTTCAGTCTTTGGATTGCGATGAGGTCTTATTTAAAAATGTGGTGAAGACCTGCTTTAATCAGCGCCGCAAGACCATCCGAAATTCGATTCGCAGTTTGTTTCACATTCCGGGTCTCGAACATCCCCTTCTGGAGAAACGTCCCGAACAACTCAGTGTCGCACAGTTTGTGGAACTGACGAAGATGGTCATGGAAAGTCGCAGCTGATTTGTTTTGATTCGATTTTTTTGGTTATTTACCAAGTTCTTCATTTCTTTTGACAGTTTTATCCTTTCCTCTGCTAGTCAAGCAAATAAGTTTTATTAAAATCAATAGGGCTAAAAATAAAACCGGCGCCGTCTCCTTTTTTAACAAGCAAAAAACAAAGTCTTAAAAAAGACGTAGAAAAACTGTTTTCTGTTTTTATAATCACTGTGTTTGCTCTCAGTCCGTTTTTTATCACCGAAAAAGAGTTTTTTTCTTTGTGCTCAAATCGTTTAGACTTGCCTGTTTTCCGTTCTTTGGAAAGGCATTTAGAACTTCGCCGGAATTCATCCTCTCTGTGCTGCAATTTTAGCTTTCGTCTTCCCGTTTACTACTCCCTAATTTTATTTCTTCTCCTCCTTAACGTGAACTTGAATAGAAATTTGCAGCGTACAAAAGGCAAAATCGTTTCGATTAAAAATAATTTTTACGGGTTTTTGACGGTGCTTTTTATAAAGACAACGCCGGCTAAGAAACATTACATAAATAATTGTAATGTATTATATAATAAATATAAATGAAAATTAATGTAACACTTATCCGAATTTTACAAAACATTAATTTGACAAACCATGAAAATAAACTATTTATCAGTATTGAGCGCCCTCCTGCTCTCCTTCGGATGGAAGAGTCAGGTCAGTAATTATGTCTTCACTCAGTTTTCAGGAACTTATGCTGCCGTATCTGGTGGGACAGTCTTCGGGAACACGACTAATGATGATCAGGTATTTGTTGATCCCACGGTCCCTCTTGGAAGCTTTAGCGGTGCTACCGGTCCTGGTCTCGCTATCGGATTTAATTTCACTTATAATAATTTTGTATTCGATCGGTTCGGGATTAACAATAATGGCTGGATTTTTCTAGGCCAATCCGGTCAGGTCCCTCCCGTAAATTCCAATAGCAGCAACAGTTATAATGCCATCAGCTCAATATCTACCGCTACTGCCCAACTCCAAAACCGTATCGCGGCCTTTTCGCGTGACTTGCAGGGGCAGGTTGGTGGGGACCTGCGCGTCGAAACCATTGGCATTTCACCGAACCGCATCTGTGTTATTCAGTGGAGTAATTACCGAAAATTTGTAGCAACAGGGGATAGTTATAACATGCAAATTCGTCTTTACGAAACTTCCAATGTCGTTGAAGTCGCCTATGGTAACTTCCTAAACAATGCAAGTACGGCGACAGCAGAGGTGGGACTTCGTGGTTCAACCAATGCTGACTTTAATAACAGAAGTGTTACTTTGGCAGGCAGTTGGGCCAGCTCCACGGCCGGTCTGACAAATATTGCCAATGCCACTGTAAACGGCTCCGGCCTGGTACCTGCCAACGGACAGTTTTACCGCTGGACACCCCCTTCCCCCTGTTCGTCTGCACCTGCAGCCAATGCGGTGTTGAGTACACAAACACTTATCTGTCCGAATGCCGGCGTTCTCTTAACGCTTAGTAATTCATACACCAATACCGGAATCGCTTATCAGTGGTTTAGTTCTACGGTTTCGCCAGTAGGTCCCTTCTTTGCGATTCCCGGCTCGACGCTAAACACCCTATCCTCTGGCAGTCTTCAGGTGAATACCTATTATAATGTTGCGATCACTTGCACGCTCACTTCCCAAACTACGACTGCTTCTGCTCAGAGTGTGCTCATTGCAGGAACCACGACCAACTCCATACCCTACAGCGAAAGTTTTGAAAGCATTACGCTTAACAATCAGCTACCAAACTGTTCCTGGGCCACTACTTCTCCAAGTTTGATTTGTCAGACCTATACCGTTGCCAATGCGAACAATCGGATACCGCGCACAGGAACAAAATTTGCGTCTTTCCGTTTTGGAACAAATGCGAGTGGTGATCTCTTCTATACCAATGGTATACAAATGGAGCCAGGAATTACATACTCTGCAGCAGTGTGGTACATTACGGATGGTTTAGCAGGCTGGCAAAATCTCTCCATAGGTCTGAGCACCGTGCAGGCTGCAACTAGTCTGACCAATATTGCGACCGTGCCGGGAATTCCATCGGGACAGTTTTATCAAGCACTTACCAATACTTTTGTAGTACAATCGTCCGGACTTTATTTCCTAGCCATTCGCTGCATAGGAAACTCGGTGCCGCAGTTCCTGAGTTTTGACGATCTTTCTGTTACCATCCCCTGCTCACTAAATGAGCCTGCCCTTAGCGTAAGCTCTACTGGAAGTGTTATCTGTCAGAATGAATCGGTATTAATCAATGCCTTGAGCGCGGGACAGTTAACCTGGTCCGATGGCTCCAACGCGACTGCCATCAATCTGTCTCCTGCCACATCTACTGTCGTTACCGTTATGTCAACAAGCAGTATCACCGGCTGCTCCTCAATTGCTTCACTAAGCATACATGTGCAGCCCTTACCACCAGTAACCATCTTTGCCCCACAGTCGACAGTCTGCGTGGGATCACCGCTTTCACTGTATGGCTTCGGTGCCACAAATTATGTCTGGAACACGGGTGCTCTTGGTGGTGCAATTGTGGTGCGTCCAACTACTGCCACGATCTACACGGTCATCGGAACCTGGCCTATTAATGCTTGTGTCGGTACTGCCACTCAAGCAGTAAAAGTAGCTGCCCTACCGATAATCTTTGCATCCAGCAGTAGGGAAAATGGAATGTGTTTGGGTGAAACAGCAACCTTAAGTGTAAGCGGACTTAACCTCTTGAACTATTCGTGGACTTCCAATAACATTACGATAAACAGTTCGCAAGCTATTGTTTCTCCAAACGGCACAACCAACTACTCCCTAACAGCAACGGATGTATTAGGCTGCAGCAGCTCCACTGTGCTAACACAGGTCGTGTCCGCTTGCACTGGCCTGAATGAAGCAATTTCATCGGAAGTCATGCGCTTCTATCCAAATCCCACCAACGGGATAATTCAGGCAACACAAGTGCCCACGGGAAGTATAGTGAAAGTGGCGGACATCAGCGGCCGCGTTCTTTCCAGCCTTGTTGTCATAAACGCGGACTTGGAACTGGATTTAAGTGATTTCAAATCCGGTATTTACTTTATCACTGTAGAATCTGCATCAGCTATTAAAACAATGAAGATCCTTCGCAATTAAAAAAGCTTCATTAGTGATGAGGGGGGGGCTATGCATTGGTTGGTAGCTTCCCAGAAGGGCTTTCCCGGCGGGGAAGGCCCTTCGTTTTTTTGTCTCCACTCCGCGAAAAATCTGTAGAGAAATAGTAACTTTCTCTTTCATAACCCGTCTTCAGTTTATCTTTTCTTGGAAATGAACCAGACACAGGATATGGAAAACCCCCTTTTTTTTCAATTCAAAAAAATGTTCATACACTTTTTTGTTAACTTTACCAAGCTTGATGCTCGCGTAAGGACTCTTATCCTGCTTCACATCACTAAACAAATAATTATTAAATCCACTATACATTACCAATTCACTTTATGAAAAAGTCAGCTCTCCTCGCCACCGTGCTTTTAGGACTTTCTATTCCCGCTATCAGTCAGCGTGACACCATTTACTCGAACCGCGAAAAATTCGCTTGCGTTATCAGAGAGGTAACCGCAGACGCCGTTCGCTTTAGTTATCCAGAAGAAGACCTTATCAACGCCGTCTATAAAAACTCGATACAGAAAATTGTTTTCAAATCGGGCCGCGTTCAGATTTTTTCCGAAGCCACATCGTATAAAAAAATAAACAGCGTGGATGATTATGACAAAGTAACCATCTCGCAGGTGGAAGGGGAAGTGCGCGGCCTCTATAAATTAGGGGATGTGAGTGCCAAAGCCAAGGGAGCTACCACTGTATCGAATCAGGAACGGGTAAAAGAACGGGCTTACCAAAAATTAAAAATAGGTGCGGCTATGATGGGCGGAAATGTTATTTACCTTACTCAAGTTCACACTGAGGGTAATCGCCCGGGCACTGCCTACCAGGCAGGCTCCAGCACCGAAACAAGTCTCTCTGGCGTAGTCTATACCAATCAGCTGGTAGACATTGATGGTTTTCAAAAAGCGATGGGTGATAAAATTGTCTTTATGTCCACGCAGCGCACCAAACTTTGGAGCAATGCAACGGACATGAAAAGAAAAGAATACCTCCACCAGTTCACCCTGAAATCGATTCAAAATGATAATGGCATTATTACCTTGACTGGGAAATTACAAGGCTCAGATTATACCACCTTTCGCCTTGTGAATTTCAATCAGGAGGCTTTTACCATCTATTACGAAGACAGGAGCACTGCCTATAACATCACTATCCCGTTCAAATAAAGTCAGCGAACTGAACATAGCGCCTCCTTGTATTTGTAACTGTATTTAAAAAAAGAAAGAGAAAACTTCTTTCCTGTCATAGGCACTATTCGTCTATTGTTATTTCGGCTGTGTTTGCGTGAGAAACCCTCCCTTCTGTAGACAAGTTACCCTGCATCCCTCCCTTCACATCCCTAAATAAACTCGAACATTTGCCTTGGTCAACAAGACCCAGTAGTTATCGCCCTCAAGCGTTGTCTCTGTGCTCAATTTACTTTTCGCCAGCGCAATCAATTCGGCCTCGCGCATCTCCTGCTCGGTCATGAAAAAGTCAGTGCCAAAGAGTACACGGTAAGCCAACTCCTTCCCATTTTTATCTTTCGTGCGCATCAGCGCCAGGGTGCGTTTTAGGACGGTGCTTTTTTCTTCGCCGAAAGCACTCAGGGTATAGGAGATGTCGGTGTATAGTTGCTCGTATTGCACCATCATGTCCATTAAGCGATCGAACCAGAGTTGCGGATCAGCCACCAGACGAATCTCCTTTACAGAAGCATCACTATCCTGTGTGTCGATTTCTGTAGATCCCCCCATGTGGGCCAAACAAATTTTTAATTTCGGAAATCGAATTAAAATGGGAATATAATTCTGAGGATGACCAAACAGGTCGCAGGCATAATCGTTATCGCCAATCTTACTGTTTTTAATCCAGCCCCTTTCATAATACTTTTTAATGCGGCCTTCCAATTCCAGCTTCGTTGCTGCATCGGTGGCATCTGCTATAGGAGATGGATACACCAGTGAAAGATCTTTTGGAATTAGGGATTCAATAGTGGCCCCAATGTATTGTGAGCCCACACGGGTGCAATGGCTCATCAGCGGAATGCAATTTTTTTCTGCATAAGCGTAAATAATCTGCAGGCGCTGATCAAATGGAAAATAACCCAAAGCCGGATATAATTTTAAACCACAAAAATAAGGTAGGATTTCGTCGTTGTGCACCAAGACACTTTCCATTTCTTTTTTTAGAATTGCTAAGCCGTTTTCACCGGAGAGATGCCGCGGATCAATGCCATACATCGGATAAAAAGCAGTGGGATAATACCGTTTAATGTTTTTTACATCGGCGATTTGTGTGCGGTAATTCATCGGTGGTGCCTCCTCGTCCATGTAATCCATATTAATCGTCAGCGCCACCATCCGGGCTTCTGCATCTTCTGCCCGAATGACAGCGTAATCGAGTTCAAAAACCTCCTGCTGCGTTTTCTGCAGACCAATGTGCAGAAAGCCAATGTATTTGTCAACACTCTTTCTTTGGATTGGATCCTTTGAAGCGCCTATTTTCGCCAGTCCAAAAATAATCTTCCGGCCAGCCCAAGTACTTAATAAATTAAGGACATAGGGGGCAATTTTGCGAATCGTTTTTTTGGGGAGAATCCTTAAAAAATTCTTCGGCACACAAGTAGCATTAAAAACATGAAGGTGCACATTCGTAAATTTTGCTGTACTCATCTTAATTGGTTTTAGTTTGTTTTACTTCCATTGGTTTAGTGGCAGCGCGGCGGATGTTGACAAATTTTGCCAGGAGATCAAACCAGAAAGGTGCGCCGAAACTCAGCGAAACAGCCGTAATCACAATGCCAAGAAAATAATACAAGTAGACCCAAGGGTCCTGTCCTTTGTTCCGCTTCTGCTCGTATGCAAGTCGGCCACTGTCGTTGAATCGCTTCGGCTTAAGGTGAACAGTTGTATCGCTGCTCCAAGACAATGGCGCAGTAGTCGGACTCCAGCCAACAGGCAAACTTAAATCCGCTGCAATACCAAGCACCTCATCTTTCTGACTCCGATATTTTTTGAAAGAACTATCCGCATGCACTAGCATTTTTTCTAGGTGTTTAATTGGCTCCGGCAGTCCATTATCGGCTCGCCCTTTTGCTGGAAATACGTCCTTAGAGACTGCCTTAGCTGACCTTAATATGGAATCAGCTGCTTGAAAAAATCGAATTTGTGCGGCTGTGCTCTGCCAGATGGAATCATTTGTTGCCCTCGTATCTTTTTCAATTTGTACAGCCGTCGCCAGCAGATTCGCCCGCAGTGCATCATCCAGGGAAATAACTTTGACAAGATACACACTATCAATATTGAGTCCGATTGCGACCACAAAACCAAGAAGCAATAGTTTGGCCCGTTGTTTTTGTTTGTACCAGCCAGACACTTGGTTCATATACGTATCGAACCAGTCTGCAATCAGATTTTTTAATTTCTCAGGATCATTTGCCGCTCTACTTATAAAACTTGCTAGTAGATCTGAGAAAGGAGAAGGCTGAAGGGCTGCTACTGACTTTGCAAAATGTGCAGCAAGGTCTTCAGTCGCCTCTGTGCTGCGAAGTGTATATGTTTTTTTTCCACTGGCATCCAGTTTCGCAAAACCCTGCGCGTCCATTTCCACAATCCCAATTTTCTGGTGTCCTTGCTGCTGAATAATGATATCCATTAGCACCGCTGCAAAAGTCTGTGACGAAATGTACTGCGGTCCTTTTTCCTTGGGATGGACCTTGGCGCCAAACAGCGCCAGAACTTGACTTCCAGCACTGTAGCGGTAGCGGGTAATGGTCTGAATTGAAAAGTGATTAAAAAATAATGCCGCGTAATTGAGGTTTAATTTGTCATCCATAATTCTGGTGATGGCCTCACGCAGCATCCTGCTGCGTCGGTCGTAGAACTGGGACAAGCATTCATTTAAAATAGAAACCAGAATGCTGAATAAAGCATAGACAACAATCAGGGACAAACAGATGTCAAGGATTGAATTAATTTTCATAATTTAATTTGAACAGCTTACTCTTCAACGGATTTTCAGCAGACTCCGGGGGTTTCGAGGACTGAGTGCAGGTGCGGGGGATGAACATGAACATCCGGTACATGAGGACAAATCATTAAAAAAAGCGCTCCATTGCTGCATAGTAAACCATGCTCAAGATGTTTTTCTGCAAAGTGATGCGCAAGAAAGTTAATTTAGAAAGAGATGGAACGGGGCTTTATGCTATCAAAGATAAGATTCAAATCCACTCCAACGCTGCCCGAATTTTATATTTTAAAAATTCAGAGGCTAAAATTATCATGACACAGCAGATCCAGAGCACTAGCGCCCCGGCTTTTTTATTGCAGCAAGCCGCTCTCCAAGGCATAGCGAATTACTTCCACTGCGTTGGTGAGTCCGAGTTTGCTGTTGATATTTTTGCGGTGGGTCTCCACTGTATAATAACTCAGATGGAGTTTGCTGCTGATTTCCCGGGTGGTGAGTCCCCCCGCCAGTTCTTTGACAATCTCTATTTCCCTTTCGGAGAGTACCACGCTTTCATCAGGAAGGGGCTTGGAATTATTTTTTATTAATAAGGTCGCGACTTCCGTGCTGAAGAACATGCCACCGGCAGCCACAGTGCGGATCGCCTCTTTTAATTCGCTGATACCCGTATTTTTGAGTATGCAGCCGGACGCACCTAGACGCATAATATTATTGATGATGGTTGTACTCTTATACATGGTCAGTATGAGGACCTTTACCTGCGGATAGTGCTGGCGGATTTGCGTGGTTGCATGAATGCCGTTCATCACCGGCATGTTGACATCCAGTATCACTAAGTCAGGTGAACGATGTGCCAGAAAATCTAGCACTTCTTGCCCGTTAGTGGCCTGCCCAAGAATTTCAATGTCAGATTGCCCGGCCAGGGCGGCTCTTAACCCATCAATCACCAGCTGGTGATCATCTGCCAATAGTACCTTTATCATCTTGCAAAGGAATTTCAATGATACTTGTTGTACCGTTGTTGTTACCCGAATCTACGAAAAATTTTCCGTTTAAACGGCTAAGCCTTGTCTGAATGTGTTTGAGTCCCATGCCAGTCCTGGCAGGCTCTGCCGGCTCATATCCCTTACCATCATCGCTGTACATCACCGTCAGTTGCTCTCTGCTGCGCGTTAAATCAATGGTGATTTTTTTTGCACCAGAATGCCGAATAGTATTACTTAGTAATTCCTGAATAACCCGGTAGACGGTGATTTCAATGTCGGACGACAAGCGCTCCCCCATTCCGAAGCTACTGATGACAATCTGCAGTGCGCCGGTATTTTTCAAGGTGTCCTTCAAGTCATCGAGTGCGGCGAGCAAGCCGAAACTCTGGAGGACGCCCGACTCCATGTTATGTGCAATGTTACGCACCTCATTCACCACATCATCCAGTAAATTGTTGGCACGGGTGTATTGCTGAAAGGTCTTCATTTCCGCCACGTCCAGTTTTTCTTCTACTGCATTAAAGTGAAGTTTAATGGACGAGAGCATGCTTCCCAGGCGGTCATGCAAATCTTCTGCAATCCGCTTTCGCTCATTCTCCTGTCCCTCCATCACCTGATTGATTGATTTTAATTCATGTTCTTTTATCACTTGGTGCATCTGGTTGCGGTAAAGATCTTCCTGCATGGCCGCCATTTTATTCGCATTCTTAGCGCGCTGTTTTAAAATTAGCACCGCTGCAAAAGCGAGCAGGACAAGGACCATCAAGGCAGTCAGTAGTGACAATTTCTGTTGCCGCTCCATATTAACCTCCTGCTCCCGAAGGGTTTTCTGAACCTTCAGCGAGGAAATTTCCTGCTCCCGCTTTTCTTTTTGATACGTTTCCTGAAGCTGGTTGATGTCTTTTATCCGCTCCATGTTCATCAGCGAATCTTTCAAAAGACCCAGACTTTCATAATAAAACAAAGCGCTGTCTGGTTTATTTTGCTCTTTATGCAGACTAGCCAGATTCTGAATGACATCCTGAAAAACCCGCGTGTATTGGAGACGAAGCGCCATACCCCGACTTTTGTGCAAATAATGCAGGGCGCGACTATACTCTCGGAGATTAAGATAAGATAGCCCCAGGTTAGAAAAGCAGATAAGGATGTTTTCTTCATCGCCAAGACCTTGAAAAAAGCCCAGTGCTTTGTAATAGCTGTCCACGCTTTTTTGAGTCCGCCCGGTTTCATCGTAAGCATTGCCCAAGTTCAATAAACACCGCGCTTGATCCAGTTGGTTTCCCAGCGTTCCATAAAGTTCTGCGCTGCGTTCAAAAAGTCCAATCGCGCGGTCAAATAATTGCTCTTGATACCAGTAAGACGCCATGCCTTCTGCGGCCATGGCAATTAGACTCTTATCTTTAGATTCTTCTGCAACTTGCAAGCAACGTGTAAAGTAATAAAGCGCGGGGCCTTTGTCCTCGCCTGCGTTCGAAAGCACCCCCAGGCAATAAAGAGGGAATACCAAAGCGCTTTTCTGCCCCAGTTTCTCCCGAATACGCAAACCTTTTAGGTGGAAATAAATAGCGCTGTCCTGAATTCCTTGTTGCTGAAAAACACTTCCAATCTGGCCATAGGCTCTTGCGCGCAGGCTGTCGTGTACATTAGGATTGGACTGAAGACTGAGACGTGCAAAGTAGATAGCAGAATCGATGCGTGCCAAGTACAGGTAACAGTGACTCACATCCAGCAGCGCTTGGGCGCTGTAATCGGGCTGTCGGATTTGGCCAGAGATTTTTTTTGCAAGCTGCGCCACTTGCAGCGCTTTCCGTGGCTGAGCGCTCAACTTCAACATCACCTCTTGATGCAAGCCACGGAGTTTGTCGATAATAACAAAGTCTCCCGTTTGTGCCCCACCAGTGGCGGGGACAAACAGAAGACAAACAACGACAGAGAAAAGAAGTTTTAATGCGTCCTTCACAGAACAATAATAGTTCTTTAATCGCTGTTTTTTTGTGGGTGGGGTTCTGATAATCTTATTTTTTAACTACAATTTATTAACGACAGGTGCGCGTGCATAAGACATGGTATGCACTCTCCTACCCACCCGTCCAGTGCCTTTGCTAATTTCCAGAGTCAGGTAGGGATTTCCGTTTACTGTCACTATGTCGACTACGGCGCTCTGAAAAGAATACGGAGGATCAGTGGCAGGCACACTATTTAAAACCATCTCAAAAGTGTCGATGGTTGGATGAAATTGAAAGGTGTAAAAAGCAGTGCTAGAATCGCTCTCCGCACTGGCAAAGACGCTATAATGATTCGGCTCGCTCGGATGCTTCGTGACCTGCACGATGACATTGATAACCCGCGTCCAATTCGGATCTGGCGGATCGGTCAACAGTTCCGTGTCCGCCACATAAAGGAACCCATCATCATTGTTTACAATGACGGGTGGGTTAACATAAAATGCTTGCTGCGTCCAGATTGATTCCAATTTAATCAGTGAGTCAATTTTCATAGGGGTAAACCGTCTTTTGACAAACGTATAGCAACAACTTTCCAAAAGCAATACCCGATGTCGGGTATTTTACGTGCTACTTGATAAATTAGTGGAGTCCAGAAAAAACAAATGGCTGAAATGAAGAAAATGCCATTCTCTTTTTATAACTGGGCATTGGTTTTGAATTTTTATTTGTCAGAAAAAAATAGCGCTATGTGCGCTTGAAAAAAGCTTGCCGCTATTTGACTATGTGTTTAATTTTTATCGCTACTGCCATTCAAAATTTCCCTCTACCTCTGGTTATGTGACTATGTGTTTAATTTTTTAAGCGCCACCACCCTCCAGCACTACCCTTCTAACTATGTGACTATGTGTTTAATTTTTTTAAGCACCGCCGCCCTCCAGCACTACCCTTCTAACTATGTGCCTATGTGTTTATTTTTTTTAAGCGCCACCACCCTCCAGCACTACCCTTCTAACTATGTGGCTATGTGTTTAATTTTTTTAAGCACCACCACCCTCCAATATTCCCTTCTCTCTATGTGCCTCTGTGTTTAATTTTTAAGCGCCAACGCCATCCAGCACTACCCTTCTAACTATGTGGCTATGTGTTTAATTTTTTTAAGCACCGCCGCCCTCCACTACTTTCTTTTATCTGTGTGGCTATGTGTTTGCTTTTTTTCGCTACAGCCATTCAGTATTTAAAATTTTCAATTTTTACTTTGCCTCTTCCCCAATCTCCCAAAAAAAACCAACACAACACCCCGCACTGCACCACATAGGCCAAACTCGCTACAACACAAGCCCCGCTCAGTCCGTATCGGTGAATTAGAAAGTAGCTGCTGAGGAGGGTGATAAGGAGTCCTGCTGCATTGGCGCTAAGTAGGATGCGCTGGCGGCCAAGCCCGCTGTAGTAGTGGCTGAGGACACTGGAGAAACTCAGGGCGAGCACGCCAGGTGAAAGCAGGAGCATGACGTGTTTGACGGCGCCGAAATCTTTTCCGAGGAGTTGGCTGAAGAAGGTAGCGGGAATAAATAACAGAATCAAGACCGCGATGGCGCTGAGGCCCAGGCTAAGCCAAGCTAAACGAAGACTCAGGCGTGCTTCTTGACTGCCGCCTTCACTGTTAGCGACTTTGGTGAGGACCAGCGGTGAGATGGCGGCGGAGACCGTCCACACAGATTCGATTAAAGACGTGCCACTGCTAAGCACCCCAAGGGCGGCAGTGCTGATACCGGCCACCACATAATAATTGTAGCGGTTACTGAGCAGGTGGGCCAGATTTGCTAATTGATTGGTGAAGCCGCGTTGCAAAACTTCCTTCCACGCGGGAGGAGAAAGTTCGCTGCCGCTGTCAGGCAAAACTTTCAGCAGGTACCAGCTAATGAGGACGGTGCCGCTGTAGGAACCATACAAGGCCATCAACGCAGCGGAAATGTTTTGCCACTGCAGATAAAAAATACAGAAACATAAAATACTCAGGGAGGTCAGTGGTTGAAAAAAGACCAGCAGATTATAGGAACGAATGGCTTCGCGACCCAATAACAGATACGTATGAAAATTACTAAGGGCCGATAAAAAGGCTAGGAGTAGCAGATGCAGGGCCAGCGGACGCAGGAGCGGACTCGCCAGATAAAAAATCAGACTGAGCAATGGCACACAGCAAAGGGTCCAAAGCAAGCCCCGTTCATATAATTTTTTAAAATGTACCCGTGGGACAAAATACACCATGCTGGAGCCAGTGAATATTTCAGACACAGTATGAATGATAGCTATGTTAAGAATAAGCAGGCTGAGTTGTCCCACCACCGCGCTGCCCAGGTAGCGCGAGCAGATAATGAGATTGAGTAGTAGCGCCATGGCCACAGCGCCGCGCGTAAGAAGCGTGTATGTTATTTTTTTAATCACGGGAATGTTGCATGGCCTGTGTATAGATGTCCGTCAACTCTTGTCCCACCACCTCGTAACTGTAATGTTCTACCGCATAAGCGCGGATCTTCGCGGCATCGAACAGCGTTTTTGTCTCCGCGAATTTTAGCAGTGCTGAACTCAGCGCCTCTTCATCCGCAGGGGGAATCATGAGGCCCAAGTCGGGACGCATATACGTTTTGATTCCGCCTGCTGAGCTAGTGATGACAGGCTTTCCGCAGGCAAACGCTTCTATGTTCACGAGGCAAAACGTTTCGTAATGACTAAACATTACTAGGGCATCGGCCGCATTCACATGTTTTACTAGGTCTTCGGAATACAGACGGCCAGAAAAGTGAATCGTCTGCTCTAATCCCAGTTCTTTAACAAGCGCCTCGTACAGTGGGCGGTCAGGTCCTTCTCCAACAATATCCAGAGACAGTGTTTTATTTTTTTGATGCGCGCTGGCAAAAGCACGAATAAGACCACTGACATTTTTCTCTCGGTCGTTGAGCGAAGAAATATGTATAAGCGGCGTGCCTTGATGAGCGCTGGTTTCAAGCGGACGAAAAATATCGCAATTAACGACGTTGGGCACCACCCGGTAATTTCCAGTCAGACCGTGGCTTAACATGGCATCGCGCAGGTAGGTGCTAGTGGGCAGGATACAAGAAGCTGCTGCGACAATTTTTTTTGTAAAATAAGTTTGAACGAGACCTTTATAATTCCCGTCTTCCTTGCAATAGCCGCTCCAGTTTTCATTCAGAACAAAAGGCACGTCATATTTGTGGTGCAGATGTAGGACGCCGATTCCCATGGGCATGGCCACATTGAGCTGAATGACGTCAACGGGACCAAAATTCTTCACTAGGCACTGCCATCCCGCATCAAATGCGGCGAGCACGCGTTGGTGACGTTTCAATGCGGAGAAAAAAGGTAGACGTTTCGGCACCTTCCGGTAGTTCACGGTCACGCTCTGTAGACCGCCGGTTTGCCCCACTGTCAATCGCGGTGCTTTCTCGCTGTGTTGATCAGAGCGGATGAGAAGCAGGCTGACGCGGTTATAGCGGGCAGCGGCCAGAGCAAAGTACTGGTTAAAGATGCCCAGGGTAGGGTCTTCCGGGGTAGGATACCAGGAAGAGATAAAAACAATATGTGAGTCATCCCTCATTACAACAGAAAAGGAAAAATACAAATAATTTAAGGAATGGAGGAATTGCTTATTCGATGTTAATAGCGACCTCCATCTGAAAGAGGGAGCGGATGGCGTTGATGTTCTCAAATCGCGTCTCCAGTTTGTTACCACTCTTCATACCAATGGTAATAAATCCGAGGCCTGCACCGCCTTTTTCGCTGAGTTCATTGTTTTCCAAGTGTTGCAGGTAAAACTGTTTTAATTCAGCAGGATCAGAAAAGGAGTTTACTTTCTGAATGTGATTGCTTAATTTTTCAATCGCACTGTTAGCGATGAGATTAGCATTAATCATGCGCACGTGTTTATCCGTCATGTAGAGGATAAAGAAATTGTGGCGTAAATCATTTTCATCCTTAAAGCCGTGGATGAACATGTTTTGAAGCGCTTCTATACAGATGAAAAAAACTTTTTTGACAACTGATTTTGGAAGGCCTTTTTCTAAGATCTTCTGTTCAATCTCTGCTTCTAAACGCGCAATAGCTTCGGGATTTAGCACACGGTCATAGGCCAAAATAAGGGAGCCCTGGTGTTTAATCGACTCGACATTTCTGTCAAAGTGTGCACCAAAAACTTCAGCGTCGCTATTTACGTTTGTATTCACTATTTAAATAAGCCGTTTAGTTCGGCGTCAATCATGCGGATTACTTTTCCAAGATCTTCTTTGTTCTCACTGAAATTTACTTCATCCACATCCACCACCAAAATCCGTCCCGATTCATAGGAGGAGTTCCAAGCTTCGTAACGTTCATTGAGGCGCTTCAGATAATCTAATCTGATGCTGTTCTCATAGTCCCTTCCCCGTTTTTGTATCTGCTTAACCAGTGTTGGCACGCTCGCGCGGAGGTAAATGATCAGGTCTGGCGCTTTTACCAAACTCTCCATGAGCTTAAAAAGAGAAAAATAATTATCGTAATCACGCGAGGTCATTAAACCCATTGCATGAAGGTTGGGTGCAAATATATAAGCGTCTTCGTAAATTGTACGGTCTTGGACCACCGTATGTTTACCCTTGCGAATATTCAAAATCTGATTAAAACGGTTGTTGAGGAAGTAAATCTGCAGGTTGAAGGACCAACGCTGCATGTCCTCATAGAAATCATTCAAGTAAGGATTGTCATCCGCGTCCTCGTAATGTGCATGCCACTTGTAATGCTTTGCAAGTAAAGATGTTAGCGTAGTTTTCCCTGACCCAATGTTACCTGCAATAGCAATGTGCATACTTTTCCTTGAATAATTAGCCTAAATTAAAAAATTAACTCTTAAAATACAAAAATTTGTTGATAAAGCCCCTTTTTTATTTCTTTGAAGCTTTAGCGCGGCGGTGCATTTTCACGATCTTCCAAATAAACCCTTCCCGCCTGCTTCACCAATTCTTGAATTGACATAAACTTGAAATTGAGAGTTTGACGTACTTTTTCGGAGGAATAAACTTGCGTATTAAAGGCAGAATTCACGATATCGGGACTAATGCGCGAGGGTCGTCCTGACAGTCGCGCCAGCAGTCGTTCGCCGATACCTGCCATGCGTAAAGCCGCTTTAGAGATGGACCAGCGCGGGGCCGGTTTCCCTAATGCCTCGGCCATCCAACTGAACATCTGCCGATAGGTATAATTGCCTTCCGCAAGAATATACCGTTCGCCACTGACGCCGCGGTCCATCAACTCCACCATCACCTCTGCCACATCACTGGCTGCCACATAGCCCGTCGTTCCAGCAGTGTAAAAGGGGTTGCCTTTGTATACCGTGTCCATCATGCGGCTGCTGCTACGGGTCCAGAAACCCGCGGCCAGTATCACAGAGGGATTTACAATCACCGCTTCCAGACCTTCCTCAATGCCCCGCCAGACTTCGCGTTCTGCATTGTATTTACTAATGGCATAGTCACTCTCCCGTCCTGAACGTTTCCAGAAAACGGTTTCCGATAAAGCTTCCTTACAATCGAGATTATGCAGCACCGCTACCGAACTCACATGGCAAAGCCGCACTTGATGCTGCAGACAGGCGGAGACGATGTTAGCCGTGCCGCCTTCATTGATGCGCAGAAGCTGAGCGCGATCTTTCTTTTCAAAACTCACATACCCGGCACAGTGAAACACCTGGTCTAGGCCTGCCACTGCCTCTTCCAATACCGGCAAATCGGTAATATCGGCTTCCTGCCACTCTATCTGTGTGGCTAATTGACCGCCCTGTCCGTCAAAGCGTTTAAAAAAAGCCAGTACATCGGAACGCTCACTTCCTGCGCGCACAAGGGCCCGCACCTGCTGTCCCCGCTTCAGCAACTCCAGCATTACATGCGCGCCTAAAAGGCCATTGGCTCCAGTGACCAGATTTCTCTTCATGCAAAAATCAGGTCTTGAAAACTAAAAAATAAAAGTAACTGTACGAGAAGGCCTAGCAAAAAGCCAAGATAAATTTGATGGGGACGGTGCTCCTCCAGCACCAGCCGAGCAGTACCAATGAGACCGGCCACAATAATAATGACGATGTAATAGCGGGTCATGTCGAACCGAATCAAAAAACTCGCACTCATGATCACACCCAGCAATCCACCAATACCAACCATGTGTGCACTGATTTTTGTATAAAAATTAATAACAGCTGTGAGCAAAATCGACAGACCCGCGCCAAACACAAACACTTTAATAGAGGACCAGATAGGCACTTCCATCAACAGATAGGCCAATCCCAAATAAAAAAGACCAGTAAGCAGGTAAGGAAAACCGCGCTCTTTCTGTCCACTTAAGGTGATACTTGGAATACGTTTGAGTCGGTACAAAATAAAAATATTAAGGACCGGAAAGAGAAAGGAAAAAATAAAAATAATTTTAATGAGCTGCCATTTGGTTTGCGCGGGAGTGAGGAAATCGTAGACGGTATCCGGAATGCCATAAAACAAAAGGAGGCATCCGTAAGTCGCCATGAGCAATGGATGGAAGAGGACAGATAAAAAAAGGGCAGTGGTTCTCACGATCAAGATAATAAGGTGGACAGATGGCTGATTTCTTTCCGCACATCGTGTTGGAGATAAATAATATTGTAAACCGCTTCGGTAATAGGCATGTGGACTTTGTACTGCCGATTAATTTCGTAAACACATTTTACGGCGTAATACCCTTCAGCAATCATGTTCATTTCAAGCTGGGCCTGTTTGACGCTGTGACCCTTACCCAGCATAGTGCCGAACATGCGGTTACGACTAAACTGGGAATAAGCCGTCACGAGTAAATCACCGAGATAGGCAGAAGCTTTAATGTCGCGGTCAATGGGGTGTACCACATCGACAAAGCGTTTGATCTCCTGTATAGCATTGCTTACGAGCACAGCAAGAAAATTATCGCCATACCCTAGTCCGTGACAAATGCCGCCTGCAACGGCGACAACATTTTTTAAGACAGCACTGTATTCAGTGCCATAAATATCATCGCTCACCGTACTGCGCAGATAACGGCAGTTCAGCAAATTGCTTAAGAGCTGCGCATTTGCTGTATCCACGGAAGCCAGTGTAAGGTAAGACAGTTTTTCCATGGCCACTTCCTCTGCATGACAAGGTCCGGTGATGACCCCAATTTTGTCAAGTGGCACTTCGAACACTTTATTCATGTATTCCCCCACAATCAGATTGTGTTCGGGTACAATGCCTTTGATGGCGGAAAAAATTATTTTATTCTGAAAGTCCTCGGGCTTCAGCTCTTTCAATGTTGTGTGCAGAAAAGCGCTGGGAATAGCCAGCACTAATACATCCGACTGATCAATACAAGCAGCTATGTCGGTAAAAAACTGAATGGCCTCGGTATCAAACTCAACGGAAGTCAGGTAACGGGGATTGGTTTTATTATTTTTAAAAGCGGAGATATCCTCTTCGCGTCGCAGATACCAATTAATGCGACTGGTATTGTTCAACAATAATTTAGCCAAAGCGGTCGCCCAGCTTCCTCCGCCAATCACTGCAATCCGTGGTGAATTTGTCTCCATAACCTGGCTTTGAAGTTACGCAAAAATAATCTCAAGTTCTGTGATCACTTTTTGTCCGCAAAACCTTGCATGGACGCGGGCCAGTGTAATCACATCTTGAAGGCAATAGCGGCTGATGCGCGCCAGGTCCTTCTTTTCATAATAGGTGGCGGCGACCTGTGAACCGTCCATGTCGGTTTTAGGACTGGGCACATCAAAGATAAAAGCAAGTAAATCGAGTGAAGAATAACTTTTGTAATCTCCGAATTTCCAAAGTTCGAGGGTATCGAGGTGACGCACCTCCCAGGGCTTCTTACCCTGTAACTGCAATAAATCGGGTAAAGGTAAAGCATTCACCAAATA
>CALPON020000027.1 GCA_943325195.2 Sphingobacterium thalpophilum
CGATTACTGGTGAATCCCTGACTTATTGTAATTTTGGTAATACCTGAGATAGGCTTCCCGCCAGGCTTTATTAGCCCGTGCATTATTACTTTCGAGACAAGGATGATCATCTGTGTTTATTTCCTGTGTTCCAATTGCAGCTAGGTCTTGCTCGTGTTGATAATGAAGCGGTTCCCCCGAGGAAGCGATAATAAGGAGATTCCTGCTGGCTTCTGACTCAGTCTGAGCACAAATGCGGGTTTTAAATCCGGCCCTGTGCAAGGTATTGAGCAATACCTGAGTACCTTTTCCTAAAGGCAAGTTGTAGTAACCGTGCCAAGTAATCAGGAGGCGGCCATCAGGAGTTAGATTCCGCATTCGCAGAGCCCTGAGACTTTCGAGTGTAAAAACATGAGAGGGCTGCTCTTCCGCTTTAAAAAGATCTGCTAGAATAAGATCATACTTTTCAGAAGTCCGATTCAAAAAACACCGGGCATCTTCCGTGTATGTTTTTATTTGGGCGCGAAGGTAAAAAAACCTGCGCGCTGCTTCCGTAATTCGGCCATCAAATTCTACCGCTTCTGTTTCATACCCTTTTTGCCACAGCTGCTCCGCACTAAGTCCTGCTCCCAGCCCAAGTACCAGTGCTCTTTTATTTTCCACGCTACTTGGCAATAGACTGTCCAATAACATCAGATAAGCAGAAGTCGAACGCATGGTCTTCAAATCTGCTTCTGACTGAATAATCTGATTAATCAATAACAAACGTTGCATACCGGAAGCTGTCCGGACGTCACGCACGACAATTTCACCCATGATTCCATCGTCCTGAAGTAGCAACTCTGCCCGCTGACGACCAATCTGCCAATTGAGATAGGCACCCGTCAGCATTAAAAGTAGAAACAGAAAATGGATCCGGCGCAAGAATAAAGCAGTAAAACCAAAAAGTATAAAGGCAAATAATACAAGGGTATACTGCAAGCCCAGCTGCGGAATAAAAATAAATCCGCAGGTCACCGTGGCAAGTATTCCACCGGCGGTTGAAATGGCATACACGCTGCCACTTATTTTTCCAGACTCTGCAGAGTCATCCGTCTGCAGACTAATAAATAAAGGAGAGGTAGCGCCAAGTAAAAAAACAGGCGGCAGTAACAGCAGAAAAGCACTGAGTGCCATGCCTGAAAAAAAACTGAGATAAGATAAACGCGGAATCACATAGAATGAAAATACGGGCATAAAAAGCAGGAAGATGCAGGCAGAAGATAAAAGAAGAGCAAGAAGCTGAGCGCGACGGTCAACCTGCATAGATAGTTTACCCCCAACAAAGTAGCCCGTCGCCAAAGCGCCCAATGTAAGGGCCATAACCACGGCCCAGACATATAAGCTATTTCCAAAGATGGGTGCCAACAAACGCGCACCGCAGAGTTCTGCAGCCATTACTGCTGCACCTTCTAAAAAACTGAGCAGTAATAATTTTCTTTGCATCTTCAAGCGTTGGTGTGGTATTCAATCAATCCGTCAATTGGTGACTTAATGACAAGTCCAATTTCGTAGCCATGTTTCTTGGCTACGCGCGCAATAAAGTCTCTATAAACAAATCCAATAGAGCCGACGGTGTGGACTTTATATTTTTTAGAATCGCTGTACTTGCTGATTTGTTCGTCAAAAAAAGAATCAAAACATTCTTCCAGCACTTTAATCACAGAGGGATGCTCAAGATGTGCAAAGATAAAAGCACTGACCGATGCCAGGTAACGGCTAGGGACGGTTTGTTTATAGACATTCTGAAGAATGACCTCGCGGCTATACCCTGCTTTTTCAAATGCGTCGGCAATATCAGCAGGCAGTCGGCCTTCAAAATAATCGCGGATAAAAAACTTACCTATTTGCGACCCGCCACCATAATCACTCCAGAGGTAGCCCGTGGATGGTACATTTTCGAGAATCGTTTCTCCGTTATACAAACAACTGTTGCTGCCGGTACCAAGAATACTGGCAATGCCCCACTCCCTTTTACAGAGCGCACGCGCAGCCGCTAGCAAATCATGGTTCACAGATATCTCAGGGACATTCAGCGTGATGGCAATGGCATCACGAATCAACTGATTGTTTTCTACGGTAGAACAACCTGCACCGTAATAATGAACTTCACTGATATCCGCCAGTGCATCATTAATCTCTGGCTTCAATTTATTTAGTATCTCCAAACTAACCTCATCGCGGGAATGAAAGTAGGGATTAAAACCAATCGTCTTAACTTGTCGAACAACTTTGCCCTCCTGCAAAAGTGTCCAGTCTGTTTTCGTTGAGCCGCTGTCGGCAATGAGAATACTCATGGGTGTAAAATAATAAAAAAACCGTTCCGGAAAGGAACGGCTTAATATTGGATCAAAAGTTTAAACTATCCGTTTGATTCTTCAGTTGCTGCAGGAGCATCTGGCGCTTCAGTTGTTTCAGGAGCAGGAACCGCTTCCTGAGCAGCTAACTTAGCAGCAACTTTAGCAGCTTTTGCTTCTTTAGCAACCGTTTCAGCTTTCATACGATCAGAAGCTTTCTTAGTCGCATCTGTTTTCAGACGATCGTGTTTGCCTATGATTTTACCTGATTTTTCGTCTACCCATTTTGTGAATTTTTCATTCACCTGAGCTTCTGTTAAGGCACCTTTTTTCATGCCTTCAACTAAATGCTTTTTCATAAGGACGCCCTTGTAAGAAAGAATTGCACGACACGTATCGGTCGGCTGCGCACCTTTTAGCATCCAGTCAAGAGCCGAATCAAAGTTCAGTTCAATTGTCGCTGGATTTGTGTTTGGATTGTAAGTGCCAACTTTTTCAATGAATTTGCCATCACGGGGTGAACGTGAATCTGCTACAACAAGGTGAAAGAAAGCGGCATCTTTCTTACCATGTCTTTGGAGTCTGATCTTAACTGCCATTTTTTTTGTCTTTAATGCGGGGAACCCGTCCCTGCGGTTTTTAAATATCCGGACTACCGGCTTTTTTCAAATAGGGGGCAAATATCGGTATTTTTTCTGTTTCCTGCAAATGAAACATGATAAACCTCATTTTCCGACCGGACTGCCAAAAAAAAGGTAATTTTGTCCTCAAACCGCGTGTTCATGCAAATCAAAGAAAGAGGAATCATCCTGATTCCAATCGATTTTTCAAAACAGTCCCTAATCGCTATCAGACAATCTTATAACCTAGCAAAATATACCCATTCAAGACTCGTTCTACTGCATGTTTTTACTAAAGATGGGGAAGAAAGTTTCGAAGCGCTTGCTAAAATCACCAAACAAACGGAACAGGAAAGTGATGTCCCTACGGATTTCATGAACGTAAAAGGCGACATTTATGAGGAAACAGACCGTGTTGCTGCAGAAATTGGCGCTACTTTAATTATCGCGGGACTCGAAAGCCATATGCGCTTTCGCCAGATCATTGGGTCAAGTGCCAGCAAATTAATTCGTAAAGCACCCTGCCCTGTCATCACCATTCGCGGCGACAACAACAGCGATGGGTGTGAAAATATTCTTTTGCCCTTGGACCTTTCCCCGGAAACCCGCGAGAAAACTGACACCGCTGTACAATTCGCACATTACTTCGGCGCCAGTATTAGAATTCTCGGGGTGTTTGATCCCGCCGATGCGGATTATGAAAATCGCCTTTTAGCCTACTGCCATCAGGTCAAACAATTTATCAAAAACAAAGGTATTTCTTGTACCAATAAATCCGTTCCCACCAAAGACATCGCCTCCACCGTGGTGGATTATGCCAATAAAATCGAAGCCGATTTGATTATGATTATGAATAAGCCTGATCTTGGTATGGTTGAATACCTGACTGGGACGGATGCTCAGAAAATTGTCGATATCAGCAATATTCCAGTGATGACCATTCAGCCCATGCACCGTGAAAACATGCTGAGCTTCGGAACCGGATTCTGATTAACCCTGAATTTTTGAATACTTTGTGGTTCCCGCTGGATCAATTGTTCCCAGCAGTTCAAGTAGCTTGGTCTTCTCTTCCGGGGTGCCTCCCTTAAAAATATTAACGATTTCGTCGCGCTTGGCATTAAAAAACACCTGCATGTTATAGGTAACGAGACGGGCTTTGTAAACCGGCAGCAACATCTCCAACGCCTTTAAAATGACAGCTCGAGCCTCGTCTTGATTCTCAAACATCTTATCGAGCCCTTTTCGGCTGTACTCGTAATTACAATCCCTGATGCCTTTAAATACGGGCTGTATCTGGTTCTCCGCTAACCAATACCTGTTCCGGTCACCCTTTGCTGCATTTTGCTTCCACCCCGGCTCAGTGGCATTAGAGGCGTTTTGCACAACTAGTTGCGCCTTCTGCCAGTGGGTGGTTCCCCCCAGGGGCCCGAAACTATCGTAATCAGAGGCAATTATGACGTAAGCGTAAAACTGGAGAATAGAAGTCAGATTATTCTGAAACGTGTTGAGGTTAAACTCCAACTGCGTGAATTGCTGAAATTTGATCTGGAAATCTTCGTCTTCTATATTGAGCAACTGAGTATAGTACGAACTGTTGTAAACGGGACGACGACTGGTCACCTGTATCTTACCGCCATAATCTTCTGTGCCCGATACCCGGTCAAGGATAATCAAAATACTACATTCAATTTTCTCCTGCACCGTGAATGCATCATTGGTCCATTTTGTATTATTCATGAAATCAAAAATGGAACGCTGCATCTGGTCAAAAATCTGACGGTTGGCTGTTCCCTGCAGACTAGAATAATTAATTTCAACCTGGCAATTTAATTCCTGCGCTGCTGCAAAAAACGACTGCAGACTGGCCAAAATAATTAATACTGCTTTGTACAATTTCATAACCTTTTTTCCAAAAGTTCGCAGATAACCGTCACCAGATCATTTGCCACTTCCTCCTTACTTTTTAACTCAAATGTAGTGGTTTTATTGTGCCGGTCAATCAGGGTAATCTTGTTTTGATCATTACCAAATACCCCGCCGCCGGCAGATGCTTCATTAGCCACAATCAAATCCAGATTCTTCCGCATCAACTTGTCTTTCGCATTCTCCAAAAGGTTTTCAGTTTCAAGAGCAAAACCGACTAAAATTTGATGGACTTTCTTAGTTCCCAAACTACTTAAAATGTCAGGGGTCTGCACAAGTTCAATACTCAGCTCCTGATTTTTTTTCTTTATTTTAGACAAGTTAACGACAGCGGGGCGGAAATCCGCTACTGCAGCGGAACACACGGCAATATCGCAGGATTCAAAGGCGCTCACACTCGCCTCAAACATCTCCTCACTACTTTCCACACGAATAACTTCAATGCCTTCAGCAACTTGCAAATGTGTGGGCCCGAGGACCAGGCAAACTTCCGCACCCGCTCTTTGCAGTGCTTCTGCAATGGCTATTCCCATTTTACCACTGCTCCGATTACCGATAAATCGCACCGGATCAATGGCTTCATAGGTAGGTCCTGCATTAACAAAAGCTTTGCGGCCACTGAGTTTTAATGTTCCCTTAAAATACGCTATAATAAAATTTATAATGTTCGCCGGCTCTGCCATTCGCCCTTCACCATGCAAGCCGCTGGCCAGTTCGCCGCTTTCGGCTGGAATTATGAGATTACCACGCGCCTGCAGATAATCCAGGTTTGAGCGCACTGAGGGATGCTGATACATGTCCAGATCCATGGCCGGAGCAACTACCGTTGTGCACCGTGCTGACAGATAACAGGCCAAAAGCAGATTGTCACAAGCACCCGTAGCCATCTTAGAGAGGCTATTAGCGGTTAGTGGAGCAATAAGCAAAAGATCAGCCCATTCGCCAAGCTTCACATGATTGTTCCAATTATGATTGGCATCAAAGAAGTCGAGCAAAACTTCGTTTTTACTGAGGACTGAAAGTGTCTGCGGTGTAACAAACTGAGTAGCCGCTGGTGTCATCACCACCCTAACCTCCGCTCCGGCTTTCACAAGTAAACGAACTAGTTCAGCACATTTATAGGCAGCAATGCCACCCGTAAGGCCAAGTATAATTTTTCGTTTATTGAGCATGCTCCTCTGAATAAAACAAAAGGCAGTAAACTATTGCTTACTGCCTCTCTATTAGTTTATGACTGCTTATTTTATTTCTTTTGAGGGATTGCGGTAGAAAACTTTGTCTTCTAGGAATTCCTGAATAGAAATTAAGGTAGGCTTTGGCATTTTTTCGTAATGCTTTGAAATTTCAATCTGCTCACGGTTTTCGAACACCTCTTCCAGATTGTCGGTATGGCTGCTGAACTCCTGTAACTTACCAGATAGCTCTTCTTTAATCTCAGTACTAATCTGATTAGCGCGCTTGCTCATGATGGCAACCGCTTCGTATATATTTCCGGTAACTCCGTCAAATCTGCGGATATCTCGTGTTACAATACTTTGTTCGGCGTTTGTTTTTTTGAAATCCATCTTATTGTAAGTTTTCTAAAAGTCGTTTGCTGTTATCGTAAATAGTTTCAGCCCGGCTAAGGTAAGGACTTTTTGGGTATAAATCCAGAAATTTGACATAATTTTCGACCGCACTCTGCAATCTTTCCCCTTTTTTGGAGTAAATACTCCTTAAGGCCAGGGTATAATAGCTATCTACCAGCACATAATAGAGTTCCTCATTATACTGACTGCTGGGATACTCTTTTAGGTAATTTTTGATAGAGACAATAGCGGCCTTCCAATCCTCCACCTTATAATATTGCTTTACAATTTCGTAATCTTTTCGTTCCAGCTTACCATGCAATTCGTCCATCAGAATATTACAAGTATCCATCTTCGAACTCTGAGGATAAAGATCGATGAAGGACTGGAATTCCTTTATGGCGTTCTTCGTATAAGTCTGATCCAGTTTAAAATTCGGTGAATTTAGAAAATAACAAAAAGCATTCATGTAGTAACATTCTTCTACATGCTTACCGTCAGGAAACTGACGGGCATAGTTCTTGAAATGGTACTGACTGAGCATCCAATCACCCATTTTGTATTCGCTCCAGGTATATTTATAATAGACCTCTTCCGCCCTGGGTGTCCCTTTTACAATGGGAATCAATTCTTCATATAACTGCGAAGCCCGAACATAGTTCTTCTTTTCATAATACTCATTGGCTTTTTCAAGTTTCAGCTCATAGTCCGTACTCTTTAGAAGTTTGTTATAACCATCGCAAGAGCTGAGTAGGATCGCTGTCAGCAGACAATAAAATATGTAGGATGTTTTCAGGCTCGTAAAAATACTATTTTTCCGCTTGTAGGGGGGGACTGAATAGCAGGTGTCACACATTTTAATTTACATTAACGTTTAGCCAAAAAAAAGAGGTCCCTTTTAGGGGGACCTCTTTCCAAATAGAACAGATGAACTATTAGTTCTGGTTGATGATTTTTACAGTTCTGATTTCATTGTTGTTGTCAGTGATTCGCACCAGGTAATTACCTGAAGGGAAGTCTGATAAATCAACGCTCTCAGATTCATTACTGCTGACGCGGTTAATGATGACCTGACCAAGTGTATTAAATACAGTGATTGTATTCACACCTGCAAGATTTGAAATAGTTGTTTTTCCGGCAACGGCTGGATTTGGCATAACTTTGATGGCAGTTGCACCAACATTCTCAGCAACACCAGTACAAGCTGATAAAGAGAAGAGCAGGCTTGAACTATTGGACTTGCAACCCTGAGCTGCGCCAGAAGTGTAGCTACCGATTACTGTAACCTGAGTTAATGTAGCATTTCCAGCTGCAGTTGGTGTATACACTGCAGTAGATCCATTTCCTAGACCGTTAACACTCCAAGTGTATGAATTTGCACCATTTGCAGTTAAAGTAACTGTTTGAGGACTTGTTTTACAAACAACAGTTTTTGAAGCGGAAGCGCTGATTGTAGTGTTTGAAAAGGAAAGAACCGGCTCAATTACAAAATATCCGCCAGCCGTGGTTATTGGAGTTAATGCTCCGCCACCACCCAGTGCGGTTACAGAGTAATCAATCGGAGCAGGAAATGAACCTTCATAGATTAGACCCATTGGGTAGTATCCACTAGTTGGTTGAGCAACACCAAAGATGTATGATGAACCACCAATCAACTGATCATTAGTGAAATTAAATACAACAACGGAACCTAATTGCGCAGCGCTGATGTTAATGGTATTGATAGAGCTAGAAATCAGAGTTCCTGTATTATCAAGTAGGACACCATAAATCTGCTTACCGCTGTTTTGTGTAGCATTACCTACTGCAAATTTAATTCCTGTTAAAGATGCTGTACTAGGAACGGTGTATTTTGTTACGAAATAACCAGAACCGCTAGTTCCGCCGAAACCAAAAGCAGTGCTTAAAGTTCCAGTAGGAGGCGCTTGACCCATTTCGTTACAAGTTACGGATTGCGTCCAAGTCTGACTATTGTTACCTGTGTTTTGGTCAGGGCTAATTGCTACACCCATCGTGTTTAGTCCATTTGAAGTTGGATTAAATGGAAGGAAATTAACAACTGTGCTTGCTCCTGCTGCTAATGCAGGAATCGTTTGAACATCAAAGAAAGTATTTGCACCTGTCACTCCAAGGGACACAGTGATTGCTGACTTACTAATGTTACTGCGGTTCTTAACAACTGCGGAAACAATATGTCCTTGACCAAAAAGCTTGGCTACTTTTCCTGGCGCATACAAACCTTCTACCGAAATTTCGTTAGAGGCAGTGTTTGCAGCACCGAAAATAATACATGGACGGAAGTCAGTGACTGTCAATGTATTAGGTGCCCCTAACGCAACACTCGCATTAGATGTTGCACAAAGGCCATTTCCTGTTCCTGCATTATTAGCTGCCCATGTTGCTGGAAAGGTATTGGTATTTACCGCTGGCGTTGTTTGCTCATAAGCATAAGCCACGTAGAGGCCACCACCAGTGTAGGTAAACGCCGTAAAGCCATTAATTGGCATAATCGATGTTTGAGCTACGGTAGATATATTAAAGTTTCCATTCGCTGCAACGGTCATCCCTGCCAAAGCACCGGTGAAACCAAGTGCAGATTTGTTATTTGTAACGTCAGCTGTGTTTTGAACGTACAAAGTAAGACTTCCCACAGTGGAAACGGGATCTGTACCATCCAACATCAGAAAACTTGCGCCTGTAATGTTAGAAGCTGTCAGTGCCGCAAGGTCAGACTGACGAAGCAACATGACACCACGAAGAGACTTGTGTTCCGGCATTCCATTCGGAAGACGCAACTGAGTGCTTGAATTTTGAGTCGGTACTGTTGGAGAAATCGTTGCCTGGCCGAAAACTCCACCAACGAAACTAGCCACACCGATCATAGCTAAAGTAATTTTTTTCATCTGTAAATTGATTTAAGTGTTATTTTTTCAAATATATGAAAAATAAAATCGAATACTAACAGGTTTTTTTAGGTTTTTTTAAAGGTTTATTTTGCCTCCCCCCCTCCTCCCTACATTTTTTCCAAATAGGGTATGCGCCATATCTGCACTTGCACTATATTTGCCTCGTATTCCTGTCAGCAAAAGGCGGGAATTTTCACTAATCCCTCTACCTCCTATGAAAAAAATTCTAATTCCCATCCTCCTTGCAGCAAGCCTATTCGGACAGGCTCAATCGACTAAGCGGCCCGACAATTGGTTTAACCTAGACCCCTCAAAAGATAAAATCAATGGGGTCAGTACCGAAAGAACATACGAGGAACTGCTCAAAAACAAAAAATCAACCACGGTAATTGTCGGTGTACTAGACAGTGGTGTGGACTTTGACCACGAAGACCTGAAAAGTGTCATGTGGACCAATCCAGGGGAAATTCCCGGTAACGGCATCGATGACGATAAAAATGGCTATATCGACGATATCCATGGCTGGAGCTTCCTAGGTGGTAAAGATGGGCGAAATGTTAGCGACGACAACCTCGAAATGACCCGACTTTACCGGAAACTGAAGCCTAAGTATGAAGGTAAAACTGCCGCCGATTTCAGTACAAAAGAGGATAAAACCGAACTGGCGTTTTACCTGAAAGTGAAAGAAGATTTCACAAAAACAAAAGACAAGTATGAAGGCACCTATAATCAGATCAATTTTCTGCTTACCGCTTTTGATGACCTCAGCAAAAAAATAAAAGCAGAGCAAAAAGTGGATAAAGTCTCCCTAGCCGAAATTGAAAAATTTAACGCTATAGAAAAATCGGATGTCCGCGCAAAAAAAATAGCACAACAAGTCCTCGCCAATGCTGAGGGTAAAAGCCTAGAAGACGTAGCCAATTATTACCGCGAAGGTGCCGACCAGTATAAATCAATGGTCCTTTATGGCCTGAATCCTGATTTCGATCCGCGCAACATCGTCGGCGATGATTATACTAATTCTTCTGAACGCTATTATGGTAATAGCGATTGTAATGGACCAGATAGTTTTCACGGTACCCATGTCGCCGGTATTATTGCCGCTGCCCGCAAAAACGGAGTCGGGATGGATGGAATTGCCGCTGATGTCCGTATTATGGCCGTGCGCTGCGTGCCAGGTGGTGATGAACGGGATAAAGACGTGGCAAATGCCATTCGTTATGCGGTGGATAATGGAGCGACCATCTTGAACATGAGCTTTGGCAAAAAATACAGCTGGGATAAGAAAGCGGTGGATGAGGCTGTTAAATACGCACAAAGTAAAGGCGTCCTGCTCATTCATGCTGCAGGTAATGATGGGGAAGACATAGATGTGGAAACGCATTATCCTTGTAAAAAGTTTGCCGACGGCAAAGAGGCTAAAAACTTTATGGACATTGGTGCCCTCAGCTGGCAAGACAGTACACAAATTGTAGCCCCATTCTCTAACTATGGAAAAAAGAACGTCGATGTGTTTTCTCCGGGTGTCGATATTTATTCAACTACGCCGAAAAATGGGTATAAAGACGCTAGTGGTACTAGCATGGCCTCGCCCGTAACTGCAGGTGTTGCAGCCGTTTTGAAGTCCTACTACCCTACCCTTACGGCTGAACAAATCAAAAAAATTCTAATCAAGAGTAGTTTAAAAACTTACAAGGGTCAGAAAGTGGTTAAGCCCGGTTCGGAAGAATTAGTTAAGTTCGAAAAACTTGGAAAAAATGCGGGTGTTCTTAATCTCTATGAAGCGGTAAAGATGGCTGAGAAGTTCACCAAATCCAAGACTTAATTTTGGCACCGCTAATAAAAAAGGGCCGTTCGGATGAGCGGCCCTTTTTTATTTTAATAAGTGGTCAATCTATTTGCCGTACATTTTTTTTCTAGCTTCCTTAACTTGCACGTTTTCAAGATACTCATCATAGGTGCAGGCTTTATCAATAATGCCACTTGGCGTAATTTCAATAATACGATTGGCTACCGTCTGCATTAACTGGTGATCATGACTGGTAAAGAAAATCACACCCGGAAAATCCTTCAAGGCATCATTATAGGAAATGATACTCTCGAGATCCAGGTGATTGGTCGGCTCATCCAAGATAAGAAGATTTGGATTCAGTAGCATCATTCTGCTGGTCATACACCGCACTTTCTCCCCTCCACTCAGGACTCGGCATTTTTTCATCACTTCTTCCCCACTAAATAACATCTTCCCCAAAAAACCGCGGATATAGGTTTCATCCTTGTCCTTACTGAACTGACGTAACCAATCAATAAGATTCAAATCACTTTCAAAATACTTCTGATTGTCATTCGGGAGAAAAGCTTTATAAATGGTTGTCCCAAAATTAAAGGTACCCTTGTGCTCCGCATCTTCGCCTGCAAGCACTTCAAACAAAGAGGAGACGGATAATTGATTTTTGCTGATAAAGGCAATCTTATCGCCTTTACTGACATTAATGTTTACCTCCGTAAATAATGCTTTGCCATCTTTTCCTGTTTTGCTCAAATGCTCCGTCAAAAGAATCTGATCCCCCACTTCGCGTTCTTGACGAAAAATAATACCTGGATACTTTCGCGTGCTAGCAGGTATTTCGTCAATGGTTAACTTTTCAAGTAACTTCTTTCTACTCGTCGCTTGACTACTTTTGCTGGCATTGGCGCTGAAACGGCGAACAAACTCTTGGAGCTCTGCGCGTTTATCTTCAATTTTTTTATTCTGGTCCGCCCGTTGCTTTAACTGCAGCTGACTCATGTGATACCAGAAACTGTAATTACCGGTGTACACACTTAATTTTCCAAAATCAATATCACAAATATTTGTACAAACAGCATCGAGAAAGTGACGATCGTGACTAATGACAATAACTGTATTCTGAAAATCAGCTAAAAAATTCTCCAGCCAAGAAATCGTTTCCACATCGAGGTCATTCGTTGGCTCATCTAGCATGAGAATATCGGGATTGCCGAATAAGGCCTGTGCTAAAAGCGTTTTTACCTTCTCTTTTCCACTTAATTCCTTCACCGTTTTATCATGACTAGCGGGCATAACGCCAAGATTCGTGAGCAGTTCTGCTGCTTCATTATCTGCATTCCAGCCATTCATTTCCGCGAATTCCGCTTCCAGATTACTAGCTTTAATACCATCCGCATCTGAAAAATCAGTTTTTGCATAAATGGCATCCTTTTCTTTCATAATCTGGTACAGCCGCTTATTGCCCATGAGCACGGTATCGAGCACAGTATAATCATTAAATTCGTTATGATTCTGTTTGAGCACACTCATGCGCATGCCCGGCAACACAACCACTTTACCTTTAGTGGGATCAATTTCTCCGCTCAGGATTTTCATGAAGGTGGACTTACCGGCGCCGTTCGCACCAATTATTCCATAGCAGTTACCGGCGGTGAAGTTGACATTTACCTCATCAAACAAAACCCGTTTACCAAATTGAAGACTGACATTATTTGCTGAAATCATTGCGATAAAAATTGAGGGCGCAAAGATACGAAATTCCCGCTATTATTCCGTGCTATGGCCATCCGCAGCTTTTTAAAAAATGTCATTTGACGCCCGGAGACAGAAACAGGGGTATGAATTAAATAATATCTTTGCGGCACCGGTTCATGACCCCGGTACCTTCTTTTACCTATGAATGATAAAATCAAACTTTTGGAACAAAAAACCGCAGAAGCCATGCTTGGCGGTGGAGAGAAACGAATTGAAGCACAGCACAAAAAAGGTAAGCTGACGGCGCGTGAGCGGATTCACTTTTTGCTCGACGAAGGTTCCTTCGAAGAAATTGGTATGCTGGTACAACACAGAAGCACTGACTTTGGTCTGGATAAAGAAAAATACCTAGGCGACGGGGTAGTCACTGGTTACGGAACTGTTAATGGCCGGCTGACCTACGTTTTTTCTCAGGATTTCACCGTTTTTGGGGGAAGTCTAAGTGAAACCCACGCTGAAAAAATATGCAAAATCATGGACCTCGCCATGAAAAATGGTGCCCCTGTTATTGGACTCAATGACAGTGGCGGCGCGCGCATTCAAGAGGGCGTGGTCTCTCTGGGAGGATACGCTGATATTTTTTATAGAAATGTGCGCAGTAGCGGCGTCATTCCTCAATTATCTGCCATCATGGGTCCTTGCGCCGGTGGCGCAGTTTATAGCCCTGCTATGACTGACTTTATTCTCATGGTGGAAAACACCAGCTATATGTTCGTCACAGGACCAAACGTCGTCAAAACCGTGACACATGAAAATGTTACGAGTGAAGAACTGGGGGGTGCCATGACCCACGCCACAAAAAGTGGGGTAACGCATTTTGCCTGTGCCAACGAAGTGGAGGCCATTAACTATCTGAAACAACTGTTAAGTTATGTCCCGCAAAATTGTGAAGAAGATGCGCCTTCCCTGCCATACGAGCCGGGTAATGAACTGCGACCTGCTTTAAATGACATTATTCCTGCCAATGCGAACCAGCCTTACGATATTCGTGAAGTTATCGAACAGGTAATTGACAGCTCTACCTTTTTTGAAGTTCATAAACTCTTCGCAGAAAACATTGTGGTCGGCTTCGGCCGTCTCGCAGGCAAGAGTATTGGTATTGTGGCCAACCAACCTGCCGTGCTCGCCGGCGTGCTGGACATTCACTCTTCCACAAAGGCCGCCCGTTTTGTGCGCTTTTGTGACAGTTTTAATATTCCGCTCCTCGTATTTGAAGATGTCCCGGGCTTTTTACCTGGCACCGATCAGGAATGGAATGCGATTATTACAAATGGCGCAAAATTACTTTATGCTTTCAGTGAAGCCACGGTGCCCAGAATTACGGTCATTACGCGAAAAGCATATGGCGGAGCCTATGATGTAATGAATAGTAAGCACATTGGCGCGGATATGAATTTCGCCTGGCCGAGTTCAGAAATCGCTGTAATGGGCGCAAAAGGTGCTGCTGAAATTATCTTCAAAAATGAAATTTCAACTGCAAGCAATAAAGAAGAAAAGTGGAAAGAGAAAGAAACCGAATATCAGACTATGTTCGCAAATCCATACCGGGCTGCAGAACGTGGCTTTATTGATGAAGTCATCAAGCCGGAAGATACCCGCTTCAAATTGATTCGTGCCTTTAAAATGATGGAAAATAAAGTGGATAAATTACCAAAGAAAAAACACGGTAATATTCCGCTTTAAATCTGTTGACCCTGCTGGAATAACTTTTGCATACTAGGTGAAACACCATTTCACTGATGATAAATGCGCTTGAATCCAATGTCACCTCTGTCGATTTGAAAAAATACGCGGGCAAATGGTATGTGGTGGCCTGCATCCCGACTGAATTTGATAAATCAAGAAATTACATCTGCGAGGACTATAAGTTGGTAAGGGGTGGCAAGGTTGAAATTGAAACGAGTTATTTTGAGGACAATTCACGTATTGAGACTGTCTCTTCTGCGATTGCCTTTCCCGATAAAACATCGCACTATGTCCGCTGGAAGGTCCAATATGTAAGGCCCTTTAAAAGTGATTATGTGGTAGAGGAACTGGCCGAGGATTATTCTTATGCGGTAGTTGGACATCCAGAGAGAAAATTCCTATACATTATGAACCGTTCTGGCCGAATGCCCGAATCGACGTTTATAGACCTGCTTACACTTTGCGGTAAAAAAGGTTACGATCTGACTCAGCTTCGAAAAGTAGCGCAGTAAAGCCGAGTTAAGCACCCTTTATTCGTGCCGAATACTGCTCCGCTTTAATTCAATTTGTACCGATTCATCTTGTAGATTTCTTTTTACTTTTGAGTAACTAAAAGAAGTGCAAGAATTTCCTTAAATCATCGCTCCTGCTCGCACGCGCTATGGAAAAAGGTAAAAAGCCAAGGATTATGAATTTAAATACGCTTGGCGCTCAGTTGCCTCCCTCGGTCAGAATGCCCGTGCTCTTCATAGGGCATGGCAGCCCCATGAATGCAATTACGGACACTACTTACAGTCGTTCCTGGTCAGAGATGGGTAAAAAATTACCAGCTCCAAAAGTCATCTTGTGTATTTCTGCTCACTGGCTGACCATTGGCACCAACGTGGCTGTATCTGCAAGACCGAAAACGATTCACGATTTCCGAGGTTTTCCGGATGAATTATTCCAAGTGCAATACCCCGCAACTGGTGCTCCTGAGATGGCGCGTCTAAGTGCCGCTATGCTGCAGACAAAGGTGACAGAAGATGATCACTGGGGCTTAGACCACGGCGCCTGGTCCATTCTGAGATACATGTACCCAGCAGCGGATGTGCCGGTCTTTCAGATGAGCATTGCTCTTAATAAGCCCGCAGCCTATCATTTTGAAGTTGGTCGCCAATTGTCGGCTCTGCGAGAAAAAGGAGTGCTAATTGTCGCCAGCGGAAATGTGGTGCACAATTTGGATCAAATAAGCTGGAATAACGCAGGTCAGAACTACGACTGGGCAATTGAATTTGATGAACTGGTAAAAAATAGTATTGAGGAAAATAACCCCGAGCCACTGATTGCATTTGAAAAACTAGGTGCCTTGGCAAGGCAGGCCCATCCTAGTCCGGATCATTATTATCCCCTCATGTATTCGCTTGGATTAAGAAGAAAAGAAGACCAGTTCACTTTCTTTAATGATTCTTTCGACATGGGTTCTATTAGCATGCGCAGCGTGTTATTCAGCTAAAGTATTTAAAAAGCGAACTTTAAAAAAAAGCCTGACACTTGCTGCGTCAGGCTTTTTTTTAATTCTTTAGTTTGCGGCCCAACTCCTCCGCTTTCTCCTTCTGTCCTATCATGATGTAAAGCTTACGAAGAGCCGTCATAGTGGGCCGGTCATCGGACTTAATACTCATGGCGCGTTCCAGATAAGGAATTGCTTTTTTATAAAATTCCTGAGCTTGGGCTTCATTCTCCTTTTGCTGCCTAATACCTTCTGCTCCTTTTGCGGTAGCAGCTTTATTACCAAGTGAACCTCCATAGTTATTGTACATGGCACCCAGATTATAAAGGGCATTATACAAGTAGTCTTTATTAGAGGGATTTAAATCAATTGCCTGCTGGTAATTGGTTTCTGCATTTTTAAATAGTTCAGTAAAGTTGACAGGACGTTCCAATTCTTTGTTCGTGGTCTTATCACGTGGATTGGCCATATTATCGTAAATATTTCCAATAATAAAATAATAAAGGGCGTTGGCCGGTTCGCGCCGAATTGCCTGTTTAAGATTTACCAGTGCATCTTGCTGACGACCTTTCTCAAGAAAAAGATTCGTCTCTTCTGTTAGTAAAGCTGCATCGTCGGGAAAAGCCTGCCGTCCCTTTTTTAGAATATCTGCTGCCTCTGTGGTATCTCCAGTTCCAAGATAAGCCTGATAAAGCGCATCATAATTGTAGGGCATTGAAAGCTTCGCCTCCACCATTTTTTTATTGTAAGTGATAATTTGTTTTGCATCTTTTGCTTTGGAAGCGGATACACAGGCATTATAAAAGTTGGAAGTGTCCATGGTCTTGTACAAAACACTATTCATCACCGCCGTGCGATAAAAAAAGTCTGCTGCCGTTCCATATTGCTGCGCTTTGTATTTTCCTGATGCAATATTAGCCGATTCAATTTTCATCTGCTGCGCTGCCAAGGCAAACTTCAAATCATCTTCATTTAGATTCCCAGCACCGTCTGCAAGACCTTTCTGAACAAGTTCTATGTATTTGCTATCAAGGTCCCCTATTTTATTTAATTCCGAAATAGCAGCCTCAAAATTATCGAGACTGGTATTGCCATAGGCGGTCAGAATCCGTTCATTTTTGTCACCGATGGTGCCTTCCAACTTCTTATTCTCTTCATTGAGTGCGTACTGAAAAAATGCATAGGAAATCCGCATTTTATAGGCATGCGCTTTAGTCTGATCTTTAGTGTCCGGATGAGCCAGAGCCAAATCAATTGAAGTATTCGCCTTTGTCAGATACGCCAGTTCGGGCCGGCCTTCCTTGAGGGTTTCCTCATAATCAGTGAGGTTTCGCCAAGCAGCCTGAACTTTTGCACGCTGAGCTTGCGAACTAATGTTGATTAAAATAAAGAGACCTAATAGTGTGACACGCGTTTGCATACTTGTTCTTATTTATATTTACCTGCCTTTTCCGTTTCGCCTAAACGATTATATATCTGAAACAACCGCTGCTTATAGGCTTTATCAGGCTTAATTTCATAGGCCTTTTCAAGAAACGGGATGGCCTTTTTGAAATTCTCTTTGACCTTCTCTTCATACTCTTTCGCTTTGGCGGTCTCTTTTGGGGGAAGTTCATTTAACTTCTTGTTCATTTCAACAGCCTGACTGAAATACAAAGCAGCCAATCTATAGTTCACATCTTCTGTCTCGGGCTTTAGTTCCATAGCCGCCAGATATTCTTTTTCCGCGTTGCTGATGTCACCTGTTTTCTCATAAACCTGACCAAGCACCGTGTGGAGGATTTCATTATCCGGAGCCACCTCGATTGCTTTCTTTAGTTTATCTTTAAGTACATCTGTCTTCTTTCTGGCAAGATAAATATCAATCTCGGTCCCAATTAAAACCATGTTATCATCAAACAATAATTTTCCTTTTTCGATATAGTCCAATGCAGCAGCGGTATCGCGATCAAGCAGACTGATGCGGGTCATATCTGTATAAATCCGCGACTCTTTGTATTTAATGTCAATCAGCTTTCCTGCATATTCACGTGTCTTTTCTTTATTCGCAGCTGCTTTATACATTTCGAATTTATTGTAGAGGATTTTCTCTTTGGTGATGTTCTGGCGCTTCATTCCCTGATCGTAATCGAAAGGAAGTGCAGCCTCCAGTAAATCATAACATTTACTCGCTTTTTCGTAAGCCTTTGAGGAAATGTAAGTATTGGCCTTCCGGTTATTCGCTGCGCTGGCCTGTACTAGGAGTCCTTTCACTTCGTCCCTGTAAATCTCATCTTTGTCCAGCTTCAGGCAAGTGATAAAGGACTCTAGTGCTTTTTCTTCCGCCTCCGCATCAAGATCTCGAACCGCTTTAGAAGTGTCATTATAAATCTCTTTATAAACCTTTCCACGATTCATCCACATTTTAGAGCTGCCTTTGGTAGACTCATGCTCTGCCGCTGCATCTGCTGCGAGTTTAGCTTTTGCAAAATCTTTATTTCGCAAAGCGTTAATCATGTTTTGAACCTGAATATTCTGCGCTTGGCCGAGACTGCAAAGTCCAATTAATACGAGTGCAATTGTTTTTTTCATACTATTTTTTGATACAAAAAACCACTAAGTTCGCCTTAGTGGTTTATTTTTTCGTTTGTCATTTAATTACCGACACAAATATTGTGCTTTTTCCACCATTAATCGATAGAAATCTTCTTCAATTTAACCTTATTTAATGCGTCTTTGTTCGCCGTCTCTTTTGAAACCTTGTCAATTTGGCTTTCAATAATCCACTTATCCCCTACCACAACGGTTGTCAGCTTGCTGGAATCAAAGTTCTTTTTAATCTGCTGATTCAATTCTTCTTTAGTTATAGATTTTAAAAGCGCATTTTGTTTTGCTGTAAAATCCTTTTCTAATCCGTTACGGGCAATGGTTGAAAGAAAACCCGCTTTTTGATTTGGTGATTCATAATTAAGCGCTTCTTCGTTGAGTAAGGCGTCTTTAGTGTACTTCAACTCGGCATCGGTGATACCTTCTGTCTCATAGCGCTTGAACTCCTTAATGATTTCTGCCAGTGACAAAGCTGTCGCATTGCGTTTTACAGATGCACTGATGAGAAAGGTTCCATTGTACTTTCCACCATTAAATCCGGAACGAATACCGTAGGTATACCCTTTTTCTTCGCGAAGATTTAAATTCAGACGGCTGTTGAAAGCGCCGCCAAAAACAAAATTCGAAATACGGTTCTTGTAATAATCGCCTGTTGCATCAAATTTCAATGAAGGATAACCCATCATGATGACAGAAGATGGCGCTAGAGATTTGTTATAAATAAATGCGCGTGGCTCAGCACTTGGGAGTGGTTCCGGGATCGGGAGAATGGTGACCGCTTTAGCCTGCCATTTTTCAAGAAAGGATAGTTTTTTAAGCACCTCCGCTTCTTCTATATCCCCGACAAATACCAGACTGGCAATTGAAGGCGAATAATAATTTGAATAGTACTCCTTCACGTCAGCTAATTCAATATTATCGATTGTTTTTCCAGAAGGCGCTAGTCCAAGAACGGTATTACCATAAAGTGAATACTGAAATAATTTAGATGCCATAACAGAACTATTCACTTCTTCATCACGAATGTTCTCACGCATCTGTTTCTTCGCAATCTTAAAATCCTCTTCTCTGAAGCCTGGATTTAATAACTTCTCTTCCAATAATTTCAAAGTCGCATCCACATTCTTTTTTAAGGTGGAAACGCGAATAGTGCTGCTGCTCTTCCCTGCTTCAAAAGAAATGGAACTACCAAGTTTATCCAGTTCGGCAGAAATTTGCTCCGTGGTCATGTTCTTGGTCCCTTCATTCATCATATTAGCAGTGAGTTCAGCAACGCCCAGCTTCTTAAGTTTATCCGCACCTAGTACAAGACTTCCTCCATCCATTGTAATAAGAATACTCACTTCCGGTGTTTCTGAATTTAGTGTGCCCACTACATTCAAGCCATTGTTGAGTTTACGGCTAAAGTAATCCGGCACCTTAACGGTCTTAACCGCACCCGCTGTTGGTCTAGCGGAGCGATCAAATTTATCTGGGACGGGTGCGTATGTTAATCCGGCATATTCTGGATTAGCAGGAAACGTCAGTCCCGCATAAGGATTCACACTCTTAACGGAATCTTTCTGATCCAATAGCGGATAAGTATTCAGAATAGCTGCGCCAGAACCTTTAATGTATTTATTAAAAACACGGCTCACGTCTTCTTTTGTCACGCGACTGTAACGGTCCATTTCATCGGAGGTAGAAGAGGCTTTACCAAGTAAACGTTCCCATTCAGAGATCATTTCGTTTTTGCCAAAAACAGTGTTCATACGACTGTAGAGCTGTGCTTCAATGAGTCCTTTTGTCCTGGCCAGTGCCTCGTCGGTAATTCCAGTGGTGCCAAACTCTTCAATACTCTCTTTTACCTTGTTGTCGATCTCTGTAAATAATTTCTCGTAGTTAAAATCCTCCGGCGGAAAAGCATAGACTTGAATCTGAAACTCTCCGCTTAATTCCTCCGAACGATGATTAGATCCGGCATATGATGCAACTTTATTCTTCACAAAGTTTTTGTAAAGAATGGAGTTGTTTCCGTATCCAAACATCAGACTTAATATATCCAAAGCCGGTTCATCTCGGTTATATAAAGGCACCGTTGGAAACACCCTTAGATTCAAAGGCATATAGACCCGATCCTTGTATGCCGTGTATTTGTCTGTCGCAATACTGACGGGTGCTGTGCGTATCTTTTTTACTTCCGGGCACTGCTTCAGATTACCGAAATACTTATCTGCCATCGCAAGCACATCTGCTGGATTAACATCTCCTGAAACCGCAAGTATTGCATTATTTGGACCATACCAACGAAGGTAAAAATTCTTCACATCATCCAGATTGGCCCTGTTTAAATCATCCACATATCCAATCACTGGCCAGCTGTATGGATGTCCGGTTGGATATAAAACTTTATTGATTTCTTCTACCTGTGCCAGACCGTAGGGACGGTTTTCGAAATTCTGAGACTTTTCGTTTTTTACTGCATCCCGCTGATTCTCGAATTTTTTCGAGGTCAATGAGTCCAGCAGAAAGCCCATCCGGTCAGATTCCAGCCACAGAGCCATCTCCAGATAATTGGAAGGGACCGTTTCGTAATAAACCGTGCGATCCCGCTCCGTAAAACCATTCATATCACCGCCAGCGGTACTCACCATTTTAAAATGCTCCTCATCACCTACATGCTTGGAGCCTTGAAACATCATGTGTTCAAAGAAATGCGCAAAGCCCGATTTACCGATGCTTTCACGATTTGAACCCACTTTATAGGTGACCATCACGTTCACCGCTGGATCCGAATGATCTTCATGAATCAATACCGTCAAGCCATTAGAAAGTTTCCAGCGTTCGTAAGGGATAACCACCTTATCCGTTTTAGCCTCTACTTTCTCAATGAGTGTCGGCTGAGCCACCATTATGCCGAAACTTCCAAGTCCCAGCGCGGCGCTTAATAATGATTTTCTGAACATGTTTTTCTTTTTTTATCTGCAAATATAAGAGCCTTAAATTTCAGGACGGAGCCTCTATTACTGGTTATCGTCCGCTGGTGTAGTATCTGTTGTAGTATCTGTTGAAGTGCCTTCTTCCGGCGTTTCAGAAGCTTCGGAACCACCGCTTTCAGAGACACCCTCGATCACTGTGCCTTCCGCTGCTTTAACTAAAGCTTCGTCTTCATCATGATCAACTTTGGTCACTGCGGCAATATCATCATTCTCCTGAATATTAATTAAGCGCACACCTTGTGTGGCCCTGCCCATCAAGCGCAAATCTGCTACATTCAAGCGAATCGTAATACCATTCTTAGTAATAATCATCAGATCATTCGCATCTGTAACGGATTTAATGGCGACCAAATTTCCTGTTTTTTCAGTAATATTAATCGTCTTCACACCCTTGCCACCGCGATTAGTCACGCGATACTCCTCTATATCAGAGCGCTTGCCGTAGCCTTTCTCCGATACAACCAGAACATTGGCTTCCATGCTGTCCAGACAAATCATGCCCACCACTTCATTGTTACCACCTTCTTCGTCATTCAGATCAATACCAATAACGCCGCTGGCATTACGCCCCATTGGACGGACTTTTTCTTCGTTAAAGCGACAGACCTTACCTAATTTGGTCGCCAACATGATCTCATTTTTACCGTTGGTCAGAGCCGCTTCCAACAACATGTCCCCTTCGCGGATGGTAATGGCATTGATACCATTGGCGCGAGGACGGGAATAAGCTTCTACAGACGTTTTCTTAATAATACCTTCACGGGTACAGAGAATGATGAAGTTGTTTTTAATGTACTCTTCATCCCCAAGATTCTTGATATTAATAAAGGCCTTCACTTTGTCATCCGGCGCAATGCTGATCAGATTCTGAATCGCTCTTCCCTTACTTTGTTTATTGCCCTCGGGCACTTCATAAGCACGGATCCAATAGACTTGTCCCTTTTCTGTAAATAATAAAATATAATTGTGGGTAGAGGCAATGAACATGTGCTCCACAAAATCCTCTTCGCGCGTAGCAGTGCCTTTGCTTCCACGTCCCCCACGGTTTTGTGAGCGATACTCCGCTAAATTTGTCCGCTTCATGTATCCAAGATGCGAAATAGTGATCACCACATTTTCATCGGCAATCATATCTTCTATCCTCAGGTCATCACCGGCATAAACGATATCTGTGCGACGTTCATCACCATATTTATCGCGAATCTCCGTTAATTCTTCACGGATGACTTTGAAACGCAAATCTTCATTATTCAGGATTTCTTGCAAGTTCGCAATCGTCTTTAATAATTCATCATACTCTGCTTTAATTTTATCCCGTTCAAGTCCTGTTAAGGTGCGCAAACGCATATCGAGGATGGCTCTCGCCTGAATCTCCGTCAGGGTAAACTTCCCCATTAATTCATCGCGGGCAATATCTGGACTTTCACTTTCACGAATAATCCGAATCACCTCATCCAAGTGGTCAATAGCGATGAGCAAGCCCTGTAAAATGTGCGCCCGCTTTTCGGCCTGCGCTAACTCATATTTTGTGCGGCGGACCACGACATCATGGCGGTGATCCACAAAATGAACAATGAGGTCTTTTAAATTTAGGGTTTGAGGGCGTCCCTTCACCAAGACGACATTATTGATCGAAAAAGAGGTTTGCAGCGCAGAATATTTGAACAAATTGTTCAGTACCACATTGGAGATGGCATCGCGGCGCAGTTCATATACAACGCGCATTCCCTCGCGACTACTCTCGTCACGAATCTCCGTTATTCCCTCAATTTTCTTTTCACTGCAGAGTTCCCACTGCCGCTTAATCATTTCTGCCTTGTTGATTTGGTAAGGGATTTCCGTAACCACAATCCGCTCGCGATCACCTACCGGCTCTACACTGGCCTTAGCACGCAGGACCACTCGTCCACGTCCCGTATGGTAAGCGTCACGGACTCCTTCATAGCCGTAGATTGTGCCTCCTGTTGGAAAATCAGGTGCTTTGACGAATTTCATCAACGCATCAATATCAATCTCTCTATTGTCAATGTATGCCAGTATGGCATTAATACTTTCTGTCAAATTGTGTGGTGCCATGTTTGTGGCCATTCCCACGGCAATTCCGGACGCTCCGTTCATCAGGAGGTTGGGAATACGCGAAGGAAGCACCGTCGGCTCAGTGAGCGAATCGTCAAAGTTGGGACGGAAATCAACGGTGTCTTTTTCAATATCGGCAATCATCTCCTCCGCAATTTTACGGAAACGAACCTCTGTATAACGCATGGCAGCAGGAGGATCTCCATCCACACTTCCGAAATTTCCTTGACCATCTACTAGCATGTAGCGCAGACTCCAGTCCTGCGCCATCCTCACCATGGTATCATACACGGAGGAGTCACCATGCGGGTGATATTTCCCCAAAACCTCCCCGACAACACGGGCCGATTTTTTATAGGGACGGTTATGCAAGACCCCTAGGTCCAGCATCCCATACAAAACCCGCCTGTGCACAGGCTTTAAACCGTCACGTACATCCGGCAGCGCACGCGACACAATAACCGACATCGAATAATCGATGTAAGCCGTTTTCATTTCATCTTCAATGTTAATCGGAATGATTTTTTCTCCGTCTGCCATACTTTTCTCTCTTATCTTCTGTTTTTGTGAGTCCCTTTCACCGCTTTTCTATGTTCTTTTGTCAGTCCAATTATTTAACAATTGTGCGCCGAAAGGACTCGCGTTTTCACATCTTTGAACCGTTGAAAGTACCGAAAAATCAGCAGACAGAGCCAAAACTTATCAACAAAATATTTGTTAAAAGTAACAGTGCCTTGTCTGCCTATTTGCCCTGAAACACCTAATTTTGGTTTTGGCACTAAATATGTAATTTACCTAATCGAAAGGAAACTAAAATATGGAAGCAAAATTTTCACCCAGGGTTAAGGACGTAATTACGTATAGCCGCGAGGAGGCTCTGCGTCTGGGGCACGATTATATCGGCATTGAACACCTAATGCTAGGCATGATTAGAGATGGGGACGGCGTGGGAATGCGATTGCTGAAAAATTTGGGAGTCGACTCTTCCGAACTTAGACGCAACATTGAACAAAGCCTCACTCCAGGTCTCCGCAAATCAAATAATCTGGCTAATATTCCACTCGTTAAGCAGGCGGAAAAAACACTTAAACTAACCTATCTGGAAGCAAAGACTTTTAAGTCCGTGCAGATCGGAACCGAACATTTATTGCTCTGCATTTTGAAAGAACAAGATAACGTTGTCACTAAAACGCTGCTCAAATACGGGGTAGATTATGATGCTGCTCGCGCAGAATTAGAGGGCTTTCTTGAGAACCCAGGCAAAATCGAAAACTCCGCTACCGGCGGTGATGAGGACGATGCGGAAGATCCAGCATACGGAAGTGCCGGTTCTGGCAGCAGTGCACAGAAAAAACAAGGTGAAAGTAAATCTAAAACACCTGTACTGGATAATTTTGGACGCGACCTCACTAAAATGGCAGAGGATGGTAAACTCGATCCTGTTGTTGGGCGTGAAAAAGAAATTGAAAGGGTTTCACAAATTCTTTCCCGTCGTAAGAAAAATAATCCAATTCTCATCGGTGAGCCGGGTGTTGGTAAGTCCAGCATCGCAGAGGGACTCGCCTTGCGAATTGTACAAAGAAAAGTCAGCCGTGTGCTTTTTGGCAAACGGGTCGTAACCCTTGATTTGGCATCACTGGTGGCTGGTACAAAATACCGCGGCCAGTTTGAAGAACGGATGAAGGCCGTTATGAACGAATTGGAAAAAAGTCCGGATGTTATTTTATTCATCGACGAAATTCATACCATTATCGGTGCTGGTGGTGCGAGCGGAAGTCTCGACGCTAGTAATATGTTCAAACCGGCTTTGGCCCGCGGCGAAATTCAATGCATCGGTGCAACCACACTAGATGAATACCGTCAATACATCGAAAAAGATGGGGCCTTGGAACGTCGTTTTCAGAAAGTTATTATCGAACCGGCCACGCCGGATGAAACCCTACAAATCCTTGACAATATCAAAGGAAAGTACGAAGACCATCACAATGTGACCTACACCGAAGAGGCCCTGAAAGCCTGTGTAACGCTCACTGCAAGGTATATCACCGACCGTCACCTACCCGATAAGGCAATCGACGCGCTCGATGAAGCGGGTAGCCGTGTCCACATTACGAATATCAATGTTCCACAAAACATCGTGGAGATTGAAGGTAAAATAGAAGAAATAAAGGAACAGAAAAATCAAGTTGTGCGCAGCCAGAAATATGAAGAAGCGGCTAGACTTCGTGATACTGAAAAGCAACTACACGCACAACTGGAAGCGGCCAAGAAAGCCTGGGAGGAAGAAACAAAATTAAATCGCGTCACTGTTAGCGAAGAGAATGTGGCAGAGGTGGTCAGCATGATGAGTGGCGTTCCTGTTCAACGGGTCAACCAAAATGAAGGTGAGAAACTGGTAAAAATGTTCGCTCTCCTGAAAGGAAAAGTCGTGGGTCAGGACTCTGCGCTCGAAAAGGTTGTTAAAGCCATTCAACGCAACCGTGCTGGCCTTAAAGATCCCAACAAGCCAATTGGATCCTTTATTTTTCTGGGACCAACAGGCGTGGGTAAAACACAGCTGGCGAAAATTCTTGCAAGACACCTCTTTGATAATGATGATGCCCTCATTCGTATCGATATGAGTGAATACATGGAGAAATTTGCCACTACCCGCCTCATTGGTGCGCCTCCAGGCTATGTGGGGTATGAGGAGGGTGGACAGCTGACCGAAAAGGTTCGCCGTCGTCCCTACTCCGTTGTACTACTGGATGAAATCGAAAAAGCGCATCCCGATGTCTTTAACATGCTGCTCCAGGTTTTGGATGATGGAATGCTCACCGACAGCTTGGGTCGTAAAATCGACTTCAAAAACACAATCATCATCATGACCAGCAACATTGGTGCACGTCAGTTGAAGGATTTTGGTGTTGGCGTTGGTTTCGGCACCGCAACAAGAAAAGATAATGAAGATGAGGTTTCTAAAGGCGTTATTGAAAGTGCTTTGAAAAAAGCATTCGCCCC
>CALPON020000028.1 GCA_943325195.2 Sphingobacterium thalpophilum
ACGGCGAACACCCTTGTGGAGTGGGAGCCTGATTTCAGAATTCAAGAAGTGGGATTTGCGGCGTGGTTACTTGCCAACATTGGTGTGGAATATCAGATGGCCGGCAGTAGTACTACTCTCGTGTTGGCAGGCGTGGCCTTGTCGGGACAATTAGTATACAAAAGTCAGCCCGATGCGGAACTCCATGGTGAGTTGGCAGGAAACATTAGTCTGGCAGGCTACCACGTTGCTTTTAAAGCCCCGGTGAACTACAGTCTAAGTAAACAAGCTATAATTAATTGAGCCTTTCTTATGGAAGACAGCTTGGCGTTTTGAATTGGAGGATACGTGTTGATTTAGGCTTTGTCAGCTCTAAGTGGCGACGTTTTCTAGACGATTTATGTTGAAGCTTAAAGTTGGGTGAAACAAAGTTGCTTCGGTAGGAGTTTAACCGATTATAGATTATTATTGCAAGATGCAAAATAAATTAACTATTTTATCTAATCAGCAGCACCTCTCCGGTATAATTTTTTCTCTCTGTATAGCCAAGATTTTCTCCTTTTAAACCTTGAACGGTCAATTTCCAAGCATACACATCCGGTTTGCAATTTTGGCCTTTATAGGTGCCATCCCATCCAACATTCAACTCTCGTGTTTCGAAAAGTTTTTCGCCCCAGCGGTCAAATACTATAAAGTGAATGGATTGGGCCGCTCTGAGAACGGGCATGAATTTTTCATTCTCAAGGTCTGAGTTCGGTGTAAATGCATTGGGTACAAACGCCACCAGATCTGAATAAACGCGAATCGGTTTAATCACCGTGTCATAACAATTAAATTCATTTCGTGCTATCAGCACAATTGGATAAATACCCGGATTTTCAAAAACTTTATAGGTGACGCGGCCTCTGTTAGTAACTCCTTCGATGGGCATAAGGCTTGAAGTGCTTGTGTTGATGCTTGCATTTGCATCGTTTCCAATTACCCACCAAAAGTCTTTCCCGCTTTCTTTCGACGCGACGAATTCTACTTGGTCATTCATCTCTATTGGTAGATCTGGACTAAAATTAAAATCAGCAATTGGTTTTTGGTAAGTATTTATAGTTAGGGTGACAGTGCTTGAACAGCCCTTATAACCATCCATAGCACATTCAATAGTGAAATTGCCGGCTTTTAGAAAAGTATAAGAGAAGTTGTCTTGGCTCGATACTGGTTCCTTATTAATTTTCCAAGAATAAGCCTTAATACTATCACCCGAATTTGGATTTAAAACCAATTTGTAATTTGTCTTAAAAGGAATACAAAAATTGGGATGATCACTTTTTAAATACCCACTTGGCGCCTGTTTTATACTAATACTTGCGGTTGCTGCAGACTCACAGCCATTGCTGCCAAATCCTTTAACTGTGAAGGTGGTATTTACGCTGGGGGTAACAACAATGGAAGTGCTGGTGGATCCGCTACTCCATAAATAGTTGTTTGCACCACTTATATTTAAAGTCGCTTTTTGTCCCGCACAAATTGTTTGTTCTCCAGAAATTGTGAGCGTAGGATTTAAATTCACGTTAAGATTAATGGTGGCCGTGTTACCTGGGCAGCCAACTGAACTTGTACCTATTACAGAATAAGTGGTTGTTATACTTGGCGAGACGATAATCAGGCTTTGTGTTGAATTGGTACTCCATTTGTAGGTATTTGCTCCGATGGCTGATAGGTTGACTGAATCGCCCATGCAAATCGAATTTTTGCCAGAAATAACAATCATCGGTAATGGATTAACGGTTACTGTAAAAGTCGCTCTATTACTTAAGCATCCCAATGAATTCGTTCCCCTTACACTATAAGTAAAGTTAGCAGTTGGGGATACTACTATGCTTGCTAAAGTTGAATTAGTATTCCAGGTATAGGTGAGTGCTCCTGATGCTGTTAAACTAATACTATTGCCTGCACAGAGAGCGTTTGTTCCTGAAATCGCAATAGTTGGTGAGCTGTATACCGTTACATTGCTAATTGCCGGTGCTTGTGAAACACATCCCGCAGGGCTTGTGCCGGCTAAAGTATAGGAACTCGAAATGGAAGGACTGACAAAAAAGCTACCTCCTTGCACAGAGTAAGTGTTCGCTCCAGATGGAATAATTGTAAAGGTCTTACCAGCACAAATAGAACCACTGTTAACGCTGATGCTTGGATTGGCATTAACTGTTATACTGCAGATAGCAGGTGATTGTGAAACACAGACCGAAGTGCCCGTACCTATTACTGTATATGAACTTGTTACATTAGGATTTACGAGAAAGCTACCTCCTTGCACAGTATATGAACTTGCTCCAGATGGAATAATGGAGAAGGATTGTCCAGCACAAATGGAGCCGCTGTTTACGCTGATACTTGGATTAGCATTAAGGGTTACATTACTTATTGCTGGTGACTGTGATACACATCCCGCCGTGCTTGTACCGGCTACTGTATATGAACTTGAAAGGGTAGGACTCACAGTAAAGCTACCTCCCTGCACAGTATAAGTGCTCGCTCCGGATGGAATAATGGAGAAAGATTGTCCAGCACAAATGGAGCCGCTGTTTACGCTGATGCTTGGGTTAGTATAAACTGTTACGCTGCTTATCGCCGTTGATGGTGATATACATCCCGCAGTGCTTGTGCCAGCTACTGTATAAGTACTCGAAATGGTAGGACTTACTACAAAGCTACCTCCTTGCACCGTATAAGTGCTTGCTCCTGATGGAATGATGGAGAAGGATTGTCCAACACAAATAGATCCGTTGTTTACGCTGATATTTGGATTAGCATTAAGGGTTACACTACTTATTGCCGGTGATGGTGATGCACATCCCGCAGTGCTTGTGCCCGCAACTGTATATGAACTTGAAATGGTGGGACTTACCATAAAGCTACCTCCTTGCACGGTGTAAGTGCCTGCACCGGAAGGCACAATCGAGAACGATTGTCCAGCACATATGGCGCCACTGTTTACAGTGATGCTCGGATTCGCATTAACGGTAATGCTGCAAATTGCAGGTGACTGTGACACGCAGCCCGCAGTATTTGTGCCTGCTAGTGTATATGAACTCGAGCCGATAGGATTTACGGTAAAGCTACCTCCTTGCACGGTATAAGTACTTGCGCCGGATGGTATTATGGAGAAGGATTGTCCAGCGCAAATAGTACCGCTATTTACGCTAATACTTGGATTAGCATTGACTGTTATACTGCAAATTGCCGGCGATTGTGATACGCAGCCCGCAGTGCTCGTGCCGGCTACCGTATATGAATTTGAAATGGTGGGATTCACAATTAAACTGCCACCTTGCACCGTATAAGTGCTTGCTCCTGATGGAATAACTGTAAAGGTTTTTCCCGAACAAACGCTACCGCTGTTAACGCTGATGCTTGGATTTGCAGAAACGGTAATGCTGCATATTGCAGGTGATGGTGATATGCAACCCGCAGTATTTGTTCCTGCTACTGTATAAGAACTTGAAATGGTAGGACTCACAATAAAGCTACCTCCCTGCACAGTATAAGCGCTTGCTCCGGATGGAATAATGGAGAAATTTTGTCCAGCACAAATAGTACCGCTGTTTACACCGATGCTTGGATTATTATAAACAGTTATGTTGCTTATTGCATTGGCTGGTGATGGACATCCTGCCGCACTGGTTCCGGCTAATGTATAAGAACTTGAAATAGTAGGACTGACAATAAAGCTGCCACCATTCACCGTATAAGTGCTTGCTCCGGATGGAATAATTGTAAAGGTTTTTCCTACACAAATGCTACCACTGTTAACACTGATGATTGGAGCGGAATTAACGGTGATAGTGCTAATTGTAGCTGCTGTACAACCCAATGCTGACGAACCTGTTACAGTAAAGCTGGCAGTAATTGAAGGACTTACCACGCTTGAGCCTCCAGAAAAGGTATACGAGTTGGCGCCACTGGGAATTAGCGTAAAAGAATTGCCGCTACAAATTGTTCCATTGTTTACAGAAACATTTGGAGCTGAATTAACCGAAACCGTGCTAGTGCAGTTTGACAAACAACCTGTTGCACTCGCGCCTGTCACAGTATAGTTAGTTGTCACAGTGGGGCTCACTAGGGATGATCCGGAGGAATATGTATACGAAATAGCGCCTGTTGGTATTAGTGTGAAAGAACCTCCATTGCAAATGGTTCCGCTGTTTACAGTGATATTGGGACTGCTGCCGACGTTCACAGTGCTCACAGTACCTGCATTGTTGATACAACCAAATGCATTTGTGCCTGTAACCGTATAACTAGTTGTGACGGTTGGACTCACGACACCTGAGCCGGATGAAAATGTATAGGAAATTGCACCGCTTGGTGTCAGCGTGAATGAATTGCCATTACAAATTGTACCACTATTGACGGTGATGTTTGGCCCTGAATTAACAGAGATTGTGCTTACTGCAGATGCTGCACAACCTATGCCTGCTGCACCGGTTACCGTGTAAAGAGTGGTAGCCGAGGGACTAACCACACTTGTGCCGGAAGAAAAAGTGTAAGAACTTGCGCCACTTGGCATCAGCGTAAATGATCCTCCATTGCAAATGGTCCCACTGTTCACGGAAATACTTGGCGTTGAATTCACTGAAACTGTGCTAACCGCAGTTAATATACATCCTAATGTACTAGTTCCCGTAACCGTATAATTGCTGGTTGAAGTGGGACTCACTATAGCAGAGCCGGAAGAAAAGGTGTAAGAAGTGGCACCACTTGGTGTGATTGTAAAGGAGCCGCCGTTACAAATGGAACCATTGTTCACCGAGAGTGCAGAGTTGAGTGAATAATCAAAATCAACACTCACATCATCAATCGCCATATGATGATCATTCGCAGGGTCATTGGTGTCTGTCCATCTCAGTAACAGATAAGAATTATTTAAAATTGTAACGGGAATACAAGCAGATAGAGTGCGGGTCTGAGAGCAGGGAAACCAATTAAGTTGCGAAGCACTACCTGCACTATTTGAATTTGGGGCAACCTGAACAAAATCGAGTGAAGTGAATGGAATTCCGCTGCCGGCTATTGGCGGTGCAGTTGCTGCAACGCTATAATCAAATGCAATTGCGTTAATATTCGCCTGATTTTCTGCCAGGCTCATTTGGTAACCGGTATAACTTAATCTAATACTATTAATAGTAGAACCAGTTGTATTTCTCAAAAGTACACCGTAGTAGATGAGACTGTTAGGGGCAGAGCTCGAAGCTCTAGATCCAATACTTGCATTACTTCCGCAATTATAAGTATAAAAACCTCCACTATTGAACCCATTGACCGCACTTGCAAAATTAGCATACCCTCTAAATGTTGCAGTTTGATACCATCCTGTAAAAGTCGAGTTGTCTGTCCACGCAGTAATGTTTGATGTCCCAAAATTTTGCGAGTAATTAGTGGTGCTTATATTAACTTGACCGTGCAATCTTCCAATAGAGAGAAGAACAAAAAATATGAAATACTTCATTTAAAAACAATTAACATAAAAAATAAAGCGGTTACAGAGCCTTCGTTCAAATAACTCGTTTAGGATTTTCACTTTGTTTCTTAAAAAGTTTTCTAAATCTATTCAATACAGGGCTGTCCTGCTTTACCGGAATGTTATATTAGCTTTATCTCAATGGACCATTACGTAACCTATCTCGACAAAAAGGTTGATTTTTAAGAATAATTAAAAACTCAATTAATTAACTTTAAAAGCGAAAGAATAAAACAATAAGATTTCCTAAAGCGGAAAATAGCAGAACCGTCAATTAGGAAAGAATTACAAACTGCTATCGTTACCATCAAGTCAGTTTGATTTGAATTTGTGTCGCGATGGCCTTGGCGGTGTTTCGAAGGCTTAGTTTTTCTGGGTTAAACTGATGGGCCTGAATTAGATCATTATCATACGATAAGACCCCCTATCATTTTTAAATAATCATACCGGCAATTGTTGCGGAAAGATAGCTTGCGAGCGTCCCGCTAATTAAGGCCCTCATTCCTAATTTCGCAAGATCGCTGCGTCGTTCCGGAGAGAGCGCGCCAATGCCGCCAATTTGCATTCCTACCGAGCTAAAGTTTGCAAAACCACAAATAGCGAAACTAGCAATGACCAGTCCCTTTTCACTTAAAGGCTGCGCTAGTTTGTGCGTTAAGGTATCGAATGCTATAAATTCATTAATACTTAATTTTTGTCCCATTAATGTAGCGACTTGCTGAACGTCTTGTTCAGGCACTCCCATGCACCAGGCAAGCGGATAAAATAATTTTCCGAAAATAAAATCCAAAGTGATAGCGGGATTTATTTTACATAGTCCATAGTTGATCATGGCAATCAAGGCGATAAATCCCACCAAAATTGCTAGAATGCTCATGGCAATTTTCATTCCAGTTTCGGCACCTTGCGCGATGGCTTCGATCACATTTGTGGATTCTGATTTCACGATGATATTTACTTTTCCCTTGGTACTCGGAATTTCTGTTTCAGGCAAAATAATCTTGGAAATAACGATGGCGGCTGGGGCGGCCATTAAGCTAGCTGCTAAGAGATATTCTGCCTTGGCTCCCATATTAACGTACACAATCAGAATTCCGCCGGAAATACAAGCCATACTTCCAGACATGGAGGAGAGTAATTCAGATTTAGTCATATTTTTTAAATAAGGCTTAATCAAAATTTGAGCTTCAATTTGACCGACAAAGGCACTCGCCACATTACTCAAGGTTTCTGCACTGCTGACGCGGAGCGCAAAATTCATAGCACGAGCAATACCAGAAATAATTCTTTGAATGATGCCAAAGTGATAAAAAACGGAGATGAGAACAGATATAAAAATAATATTTGCTGTAATCGTAAATGCAAAGACAAAGGTGTTCGGCATGCCATAGGATAAGGAAGAACCATTGGGTGCTGCAATCATAATTCCGCCATAAATAAATGACGCGCCTTGTAAAGAAAATTGTTCAAGTTTTGAAATGCCTATTCCAATAAGTTCAAAAAAACGCGTAATCATTGGAACTTTTAGTACTAAAAATGCAATTATTATCTGCAGTGCAACTCCACTGAATACTAAACGCAAATTAATTGCTTTGCGATTACTTGACATTAATATTGCCAAGCCAAAAATAGCTGCAACTCCGATTAGGCCCGTAAATCTCTCCATTATATTATTTAGTAAGGCAAAGTAGTAAATTTAATTTGAGGAAGATTGCACTTACCATTAACAAAGTTTCAATTTTGCTGAATGCAAAACAGATCCACCTTTGCTTTGGGCAACTCCAAAAAATTGGAAATCGTAGTTATCTATTTACACCTGGTATGTTTTTACGATGACAACACCGATAGTTATTTGGAAAGACAATTTAAGGTATTCTAAATATTAATAAAAAAAGTATAGTGTTTGATTGTGATACTGGCATGAAACATCTGTCTCTCCCTGATTTGAAAGGGCTGGCCTTCCTTTATCCATAAATTGGAAAGTTAATTCTACTTTAATTAACAGAAAGTGAATATGTTTTTTAAGATTCATTTAATTGAGCAGTAACATAGCCAGCTCAACTACATTCTACATTTGATAGGCGATATTATCCTTTAAGTAATACTACTTGAATTATAATTGAAAGTGAATATCCTACAGGACAAGCCTTGTCCGAAACCACTGTCAATTTTTATTTCCAATCTGCCAAGGTAACCCTAGCCTTGGTCATATGCGAGTGTGCTTACTGCGTTTAGGAAGTGTCAGAACGATATATTGAAACCGAAAATAAGTCAGTGTGCTATATAGAGCAGTAAAAAAAAGAAAAAACAAAAAGTAATAACCTTAAAAACAAAAACCATGAAAAAACTATTATTTTTATCAGTACTGGGGCTTTCGAGCTTGAACACTGTTACGTCTCAAACAATCGCGGCTGCCAAAGCATTAGGAGTAGGGGCAAATGTAACGGTAAGAGGTGTTGTTCTGAATGGCTCTGAATTAGGCATTATTCGTTATATCCAAGACTATACTGGTGGAATAGCGGCATATGGAAGCCCAGTGATGTCCTTGAACAAAGGGGACTCCGTTTTAGTATCGGGACCATTAACCGAATATTACAACCTATTTGAGATTGCACCGCCAACTGTGAACTTTATTTCGGCAAACGCAACTTTGCCAGCGCCTGAAATTGTAACTCCAATTCAATTCGGAGAACCGCAAGAAGGGAAACTTATAAAAATCCTAAACTGCACTTTTAGTGCCACTGGTAATTTTTCCACAACTGCTACCAACTACACAGTTACTTCAAATAGCCAAACTTTTGCTGTGCGCAGCAATACTGTCCTTGCTGGCACTCCGATTCCGACTGGAACTGTAAATATTATCGGTATAGGTTCTCAATTTTGTGGACCTCAAAGTTCAACTGGATGCACAAAAGGCTATCAATTACTTCCCCGCACAATCGCTGATTTTGAAGTGCCCAAAGTAACTGGTATCAGTATGATCACAAAGTATTCTTCAATGTCTGTATTCCCTAATCCTACTTCCACCTCTTTGTCATTTAAGTTATCAGAAACAGAGAAAGTAATGGCAACGACTATTACCGATATTATTGGAGCAACTGTTTACGGATCGTCAGAGAATAGCACGGAAATAGATGTTAGAAGTTTTGCAAAAGGCTTTTATACTCTTTTTGTAACAACTGAGAATACTACCTACAAGACAAAATTTATCATTGAATAATAAATTTAAAAGTGGCATGCTTTTAAAAAAATTGCTTAAGAGTTAAGATGAATCGCAGCTTAAAACTATAATTACAAAACAAAGAAAATTGTTGACATGAAAATCAAGTTTAAGACCGTATTACTATTTTTTCTGGCCTTTTCGAGCATCTTGCTTCAATCACAAACGGATGTGGTTAAATACGAGGTAAAAGGAAAAATTATTGACGAGGCAAATAAAGAGCCATTGATAGGCGCCTTTGTAATCTATCAAAAAGGGAAGGGCGTAACTACAGACCTAAATGGAGAATTTGTATTAAGTCTTGTTGACGGTGAATATGATTTAACTATTGGTTTGGTAGGATTTGCACAGTTTTCACAGAAGATCATTGTAGCTGGAAAGGCGCAAATCATCGGACCAGTAAGTCTGAATTCAGTGGGTGGTCTAGAAGAAGTAATGATTATTGCGGATATAGCCAGATCCAGAGAAACGCCAATCGCCTTTTCAGACATCACGGGGGAGCAGATTGTGAGGGAAGTTGGTGGGAATGATATGACGATGCTAGTCAACTCGACACCAGGAGCCTATGCGACACAAAAGGGTGGTGGGGCAGGTGATTCACGCGTAAATATAAGAGGTTTTGATCAACGCTACATTGGAGTTTTAGTAGATGGCGTTCCGGTAAATGATATGGAAAACGGGGCAGTCTATTGGAGTAATTGGGCAGGCCTTGCTGAGGTTACGCAAAAAACGCAAGTACAACGAGGGTTGGGTGCCTCACGTTTAGCATTGCCAGCTGTAGGAGGTGTGATGAACATTATTACAAACCCAATTGATCAACAAAAGTCTTTAGTAGTGAGTAATAACATGGGTACTGCAAACTATCACCGTTTGTCGATCGCTTACAATTCTGGTATTTTGAAAAACAAAATTGGTTATACACTTGCAGGAAGTTACACTGAGGGAGATGGTTTTGTGGACCAAACTTGGCAAAAAACTTGGTCCTACTTTGCAAAAGTATCCTACAAGATTAATTCTAATAATATGCTTATTCTCAGTCTGAATGGCGCACCGCAGTCGCATGGCCAAAGATCATATGCGATTAACATGGCCTTTCATGATAGAAAATATGCTGAAGATCAAGGTGTGAATGTAGATTCAGTTTACGCTTCACTCAAATACACTTCAGAAAATATTGGAGCAAGGGGAACAACATATAGTCCTGATTGGGGTTACGTGAATGGAAAAGCTACTGCTGTTAAGATGAATTATTTTCATAAACCTTTATTAAATCTATCCTACTTTTTAAATATAAATTCGAGACTCTCATTTTCTAACGTTCTCTATGCATCCTTTGGAAAAGGAGGTGGCACAAGTTTAAATAGTTTTCCAACTGACATTTATGATGCTAAAGGTACAGGACAATTACTACTTCAAAATTTGTATGATGAAAATGTTTCAACGCCCGCTGGTACAGTAGTTCCCGGACAAGCTCCGGCTAGCTATTATCTGTATGCTTCAATTAATAATCATAAGTGGGTTGGCACTCTATCGACATTGAAATTTAAAATAAATTCAAGCCTAAACTTCCTTGGTGGATTAGATGCTCGCTACTACAATGGATCACACTACCAAACGCCATATGATCTTTTGGGAGGAAATTATGTGTTGGCTCCCTCAGGCAAAGATTTGAATTTAGCACCTAGGAGCAAAGACCCTCAAGGGTATGTGAAATATGTAGGGGACAAGATTAGTTACCATAATGACAGCAAGGTGTCGTGGTTAGGACTTTTTGGTCAGGTGGAACACAAGTTTAAAAAGCTAACATCATTTCTCACGATTACCGGTAACCAAAGTGGATTTCAATACATCAACTACTTTGGTAAAAGAGATATTGAGCTGAGCAAAGATAATATCGTGCACAATGCGGTAGGGTATGGGGATACACTATACTATGATGGTCAAAATTATGGCGTACCACAAGTGGGCTCTTTGAAAAAAAACTTGGACGGTTCAGTTAGTTTTTACGATATGCTTACAAAAAGTAAGGTAACTATCTTGAATGGTTACACCACTTTCAATAATACCTCTTCCCAGTCAAGAATTAGTACCTCAGAGGTCAAGTATTTTAAAGGGTACACCGCAAAAGGAGGCTTGAACTATGATCTAAATGCCAATAATAATGTCTTTCTAAATTCAGGCTATATGAGTTTGGTTCCAAAATTTAATAACGTTTATGACAACAACGGAAATACTATAAATACGCGAAACCAAATTATTACTTCTGCCGAAATAGGCTACGGATTGAGATATAAGAGGCTTGCAGCAAACCTGAACGGTTACCTAACGAGCTGGAAAAATAAACCTGCCGACTTCATTAGTGCATTTACACCAACTGCTGGTCCATACAAGGGCGTTTCAGTGAATTACAATCCTACTGGAATAGACGCAATCCTCAAAGGAATAGAATTTGATTTGACTTACAAGCCTCTCAAATATCTTGAAATTAAGGCCTTTGGGATGTTGGCAGATTGGAAATGGAATTCAAAGGGAATAACCTATGCCTATGCAAACGATGCCACGGTAATCGATACCATTGAGTTCGACGCCAAGGGAATTGCAATTGGAAATTCACCACAACGGCAATTGGGTGGTAGCGTTCAGTATGAACTGGTTAAAAACATTTATGTAAAAGTGCAGTACACCTATTTTGACAAGATGTATGCGCAATTTGACCCTTCAAATTTAAAAGTAGCGGGTGATGGGCCAACTGCTCCTGATTATCGAGGTTATAGTTCTTGGGAAGCACCTGGATACGGTGTTTTTGATTTGTTTGCTGGATACAATATTTATTCAGGAAACAGTAAGGTGGATATCATGGCGTCTATGAACAATGCATTAAATAAAGTTTATATGACGGATGTCTTTTTCCCTTCTGGCATTACTCCAAATAATTATAATGCAACTAATACGGTTGGTTGGTTCGGGCTGGGCAGAAGATTCAACATCGGGATAAAAGTAACACTTTAAGAAATAATAATGATAAACAGAAAGAGAATCCGATTCGTATCTACTATCGTCTGCCTGACACTTATAGCACCATTTTTAATTGCATGGGGTGTATTTGGCCATGAGCGCATTAATCGTGCAGCCGTATTGAGTTTACCAGCGCCACTTCAAATCTTTTTTTATAATCACATTGATTTTGTGACGTTGGAATCTACTGTACCAGATGTGCGCAAGTATGCTCTAAACGATAAATCTGAAAATCCGCGGCACTTTATTGATTTAGAAAATTTTGGTAGCAAGGATAGCTTACCGCAAACAATGTCGGAAGCCAAAAGCAAATACGATGAAAAATTTCTTTCGCAGAATGGCATTTTGCCCTGGTATTTAGAAAGCATGATGGAGAAGCTGACCACGGCAATGAAGGAGAAGCGCAAAGTGGAGATATTGTTTCTAGCAGCAGATTTAGGGCATTATCTTGCAGATGCGCACATGCCATTGCACACAAGCAGTAATTATGACGGTCAGGCAACAAATCAGCGAGGAATTCATTCTTTTTGGGAAAGTCGATTGCCGGAGCTTTTTGGAAACAGCTATACCCATAAGACAGCAGACATAAAATTCATACCAAACGTAAGAGCTGAAATCTGGAATATCATTTTTTCATCACATAACCTGATTGATTCTTTATTGTCGGCTGATAGAGTTCTTAAACAATCTTTAGCGCTCAATGAAATCTATGAATTGAATGATTCGAGTAAGGTGGTGAAAAACAAGTTCAATCAGCCGGTTCATCAAAAGTCATACGCAAAAAAATACCATGATGCCTTACATGGAATGGTTGAAGCGCAAATGACACATGCAATATACGAAACCTCATGTTTTTGGTATACGGCATGGGTGAATGCAGGTAAGCCCGATTTGTCATTACTTGATTCGCCAGGATTAACAGCAAAGAACGCTAAGAATTTACAGACCGAATTAAAACTTTGGAAGGATGGAAAATTAATACCTGATGAAAGTCAAAAGGAATATTAATTCTTTTTAGTGATGAAAATACTCGTCCATTGGATCATTGGTAGTTAAGTATAAGGGATTAGGGACCGGGGCCAAAAAAAGAGCAATATACACAAGCATCCAAAACGCAAATAAACGAATAATAAAAGTAAGCCTTTACGGACAACGTATTATGAAGAACCTACTCAGTATTTCTTTTTTGATTATTTCTATTTGTGTGAATGCACAAACCAACAATTATTATTTTGGTAATTTACATTCACACACTGGCTTTAGTGATGGCTGTAAAGACTCAAGCACTTCTGGTGTTACAGATCCTGCAGGGGCATATATTTATGCTAAGCTAAGTCAGCATTTTGATTTTTTGGGCATTTCTGAACACAATCATTATTCGAGCAATAAGAATCCGGGCTTTAAATTGCCGCTTTATCAAAAAGGCTTGAAAATGGCGGATAGCGCCAACAAAGACCCAAAGTTCTTAGCTCTATTCGGCATGGAATGGGGAGTCTCTACTAATTATTACGGTCACCTTATTGTTTATGGATTTAATCAGCTAATTGGTTGGGAAAATTCGGTGCCCAATGTGAACGGCAATAATTATGACGTTTATAATGCGAAAGCGGATTATGACGGCCTTTTTAAGAAGGTGAAAAATAATGCAAATGCCTTTTGCTACCTGGCCCATCCGAATCTTGATGATTATACTTTAAACGGTACTGCCAGCACGGCATTGGCTTATGCGCCATATAACGCTACCTATGATAGTGCAATTGTAGGGACACCATTACGCAACGGCTCCGCATTTAGCACAATTACAAATTATAGTGACTATCCGCAGAGTGATTATTATTCTTACTATAAAAAATTATTGACGGTAGGCTATCATCTTGGAATTGGCTACGATCATGATAATCATAATACAACTTTTGGGCGCAATAATGGCGGTAGATTAGTGATTATGGCACCGTCTTTAACGCGCGCTAACCTCACAGCTGCAATGCAGCAGATGCATTTTTATGCGAGCGATGATTGGAACGCAAAAATAGACTTTTCAATGAATGGCAATATGATGGGATCAATCGCTAGCGGGTCCGTTGTTCCTACCTTCAATGTGATTCACAACGATATGGATGGTGAACAGGCGGCAACAATCAAAATATGGAAGGGAATAAGTCAGAGTGGTGGAGTTTTTCCAACTGTCGTTTACACTTCGACGCAAAACAATACTGCCACCTATACCGATTTAAATTTGCTGCAAGGTGTCGAGTATTTTTATTTCGCAGAAATTTTCCAGGGGGATGGACAATGGATTGTGACTTCGCCAATTTGGTACAGAAGCACCACTACGCTTGGTAATCCGCAATCAACGAATGAATTAGCCAGTGAAAACGAAATAAAGTTTAACTTTTTCCCGAATCCTGTCACCAACAAATTAAGCATAACAATTGCAGAATGTAAAAGTCACGAGGTGTCAATTGCTGATTTGTTTGGTAGAGTAGTATTCCTAAATAAATATGCTGACAATGAAATTACAATTGAATTAGATACGCTGCCCAAAGGCATGTATGTTTTGAAGATTGGTAATGGAAAAACTGCAGTATCTAAACGGCTAGTTATTGAGTAAGAGATGTTTTATAATATAAATTAAGAGAAGCGCAGGAGTGTGAAAAGATGAAGCATAACAACTTTGCCGTCAACAAATGGGATACTCTGGGATTGCAATCCCAACTAATTTATAGGTGAAGTAGTAAATGTTTTTTTAAGTAGTAATGAAAATTGTAAACAATAAAAGAGTCTTATTTTAAAAAAAGTTAAACCTAGAAAATGAAAAAAATTATTTACAGTGCCCTGCTCATTTGTTCGTTTACCAATTTGTTTTCGCAGATTTTTAGTTCTGGAAACATTGTTGTTCTACAAATAGGAGATGCAGTAGGTACGCTTACTAGCAGTGGTAATCCGATTTTTTTAAAAGAGTACAATACTGTGGGCTTACCTACAGCTTCATTGGCTTTGTCAGGCGGCACCAATCCATTAATATTAGGAGGAGCAGCGACATCAGAAGGGGCACTAATGCTCTCACCAAACAATGCGCTTTTATCCTTTGGCGCCTACAGTATCGCGCCAGGCTCTTCGACAATTAGCTTAGCATCGAGTAACGGAACCTACATTCCGAGGGTGGCAGTGGGCGTTGATGCAAATGGTGTAATCACAAGAACCGCCAGCACAAGTTTTTTCACCGGAAATAATATTCGCTCATCTGCCACGGACGGTTTAGGTAATTATTGGTGCTCAGGTGCGAACACCGGTATTAGTTACTTTGGCACGAATTCTGTTGCAGCAATAACGGCTACTCAAACCACAAATACACGTTGTGTAAACATATTTAGTAATACTATCTACTTTTCGGCAAGTTCAGGGACAGCTTTGGGTGTTGTTCAAGTTAGCGGGGGTTTGTCTGCTAACGCGGGCCAAACAAATTCGCTTATTATTAATGCCGCAACAGGTGCAAGTTCATATGGTTTCTACTTCAATCCATTACAGACAATTTGCTATGTTGCCGATGATAGAGCTACAACTTCTGGTGGCATACAAAAGTGGGTCTATTCTGCGGGCTCTTGGACTTTAGCCTACACATTGGGAACAGGTGTCACAAATATTGGCGCTCGTTCTGTTATTGCCGATTTTTCGGGTGTAACGCCGATAATATATGGAACATCTGCAGAGTCTGCGAACAATCGCATCTTCAAAATTAGTGATACCGGCTCTGGCGCAACAGCAACCACTATTGTAACTGCCACAACCAATTCAATTTTTCGTGGATTGGCTTTCTCACCTTGTTTAACACCGTCTATTTCCAGTATCAGTTCAAATTCTATCATTTGTGCTGGACAAGCATATAATTTCTCTGTAACACCAACAAGTACTGCCAATCTAAATTATTTGTGGTCCGGACCAGGAGCTTTAAGCAGCTATACCGTCAGCAATCCTGGATTAATGAGCGCAGCTAGTGGAAATTATACCTTGAATCTCAGCAACGCTTGCGGAACTTCCAGCGCTGTGGTAAGTCTGTCAGTAACCCCCGGGCCAACACTTAGTATAGCGTCTGCAAGTATTTGCGCAGGGACATCGGCAAGCTTAATAGTTAGCGGCGCTAATACCTATACGTGGAGTAATGCATCAACAACAAATAGCATTGTAGTTAGTCCTACCGCGAGTGTCATTTATTCAGTTATGGGGATGGATGCATCAGGATGTGTAGGAACAAATACGGTTTCTGTGACTATAAATAATTCGCCAACAATCACTGTTAATTCCAGTAGCATTTGTTCTGGTAGTTCGACAACCTTAACTGCATCAGGCTGTAACTCCTATACATGGAGCACTGGCTCAAATGGAAATAGTTTTGTTTTTAGCCCTCTGGCTACGATTGTAGTGACCATCACAGGAACCGCTTTAAATGGTTGCATCAATAACACAACGAGCACAATCACGGTAAACGCAACACCAAGTATCACACTTAATTCTGCAACAATTTGTGCTGGGCAAGCAACTAGCTTAACCGCAAGTGGTGCCAACTCATATACTTGGAACACTGGTTCAACTAATAACACCATCGTGGTTTCACCACCAGCCTCAACAAGTTATTCGGTAATTGGATCTAGCTTTGGATGCACATCAATTAATTTTAGTAGTGTAACGGTCAACGCGTTGCCAACAATTACTGTAAATCAAGCAACGGTTTGTTCTGGAAGTTCTGTATCCTTAATTGCTTCTGGCGCCAGCACCTATAGTTGGAGTAACGGGAGCAATACAAGCAGTATAAGCGTTGCGCCCACCGCAAACTTGACTTATACTGTTTTGGGCGGAATTAATAATTGTGTTTCCGCAATCACCAGCAGTGTAACTGTAAATGCTTTGCCAATATTATCCATCACTGGAGCAACTATTTGCGCGGGCAACTCCGCAAGTTTGAGTGTCTCCGGCGCAAACACTTACACTTGGAGTAATGCATCTAATTCAAACATCGTATCTGTTACACCTTCAATCACCACCATTTATACCGTTAGTGGCAGCTCAACTCTCGGTTGTACAGCAACCCTCACATCTGCAGTTAATGTGAATCCCACACCGAATTTATCACTGCCTTCTTTGAGCATTTGTGCGGGCTCATCAGCGACCCTTCTCGCAAATGGTGCAACAACATATTCTTGGAGCACGGGCGCAAATGGCAACTCAATTGTTGTTTCGCCATTAGTTAATACCACTTATTCACTAATTGCCTCCAGTGTATTTGGTTGTACAAATGTGGCCACAGCATCTGTTGCAATTAGCGCAAGTCTATCACTAAATGTTAATTCACCTAGTATTTGTATCGGTAATTCGGCAACACTTTCCGTTACAGGTGCAGTGAATTACACGTGGAATACGGCTTCAAATGCAGGCTCAATTGTTGTTAGTCCTTCCGTTAATACCGTGTACACAGTATCTGGCACTAATGCTACAGGTTGCGCAGGTGCAGGTAGTAGCACTGTCTTCATTAATGGCTATCCGACGGTATCAGTTTCAAATGCTACAATTTGTTCAGGCGCCAATGCAACCGTAGTTGCGTCAGGTGCAACTAGTTATTCGTGGAGTACAACGGCCAATTCAAATTCGGTAACATTGAGTCCAGCAAGTACAGCAGTATATACTGTAACCGGCACTGCTTCAGGGTGTTCAACAAATGCTACTGTTCAAGTTTTCGTAAATCCAACACCAACTCTAAGTATGATTTCCTCCACAATTTGTAATGGTGGTACAGCCACTATTGTGGCCAGTGGTGCAAATACATATACATGGAGTAATGGTAGCAATTTAAATACAATAAACCCTACACCAATAAGTAACACAGCATATACCTTAGCAGGGACATCATCCGCAGGTTGTACAGGGACAAACTCCGTCCTTGTAACAGTGAATCCAATTCCGGTCATTACGGTTAATAATGCAACCATATGCAGCGGCAGTAATGCTTCTTTGAGTGTGTCTGGCGCCAACTCCTACTCTTGGAATACCAGTAGCACAAGCAATTCGATTGTGGTGAGTCCTAGCACATCAGTAGTTTATACAGTAAATGGGACTAGCAATTCAGGGTGTATAGGCACTGGTACTGGCCAAGTCATAGTAAATGCACTTCCAACCATTTCAGTGAACAGTTCAACCATCTGTGCAGGGCAATCCGCAACTTTGCAGGTTTCAGGCGCTAGCACGTATTCTTGGAACACAGCAAGTACAAATACCTCAATAATTATTTCTCCGAGTAGCAGCACCAATTATAGTGTTACGGGCACCTCTTCAAATGGATGTTTAAAAACCCTCACCACACAGGTATTGGTCAATCCCCTTCCAGTGCTAAGTGTTAGTTCTGGAAGCATTTGTTGGGGTAATTCTTATACGATTCAAGCATCTGGGGCAGCTTCTTATTCATGGAATTCCGGCCAAACAACCTCCACTATTGTTGTCTCACCAACTACAACAACTGTATATAGCGTAGTCGGCACTGCCTTAGGTTGCACCTTGCAAGTTAACAGTACTTTATCTGTTATCGCTTCACCAACCATTGCCGTTAATTCGCCAAGTATTTGTTCAGGATCGAATGCCACATTATCTGCTAACGGTAGTAGTTCTTATACTTGGAACACGGGTAGTAATTCAGCCAGCATAGTTGTGTCACCTCCCGTGACAACGAGCTATACAGTGAGTGGCGGACAAAATTCCTGTATTAATTCAAAAACTGCAACTATTACGGTGTACAGCACTCCTACAATTTCCTTGACTAGTCCAACTACTATTTGTAAAGGCGCTACTTTAACCCTTAATGTGAATGGCGCTTCTACTTACATCTGGAGTAATGCCGCCCTTGCACAAAGCATTGCGGTTAGCCCTATCGTTACAACCACCTATTCCGTGATAGGAGTTTCTGCACAAGCATGCTCGAATACAGCAATCACAACCGTAAGTGTAAATTCAGGTCCTTCTGTCACTTTAAATTTGTCAAAAGTAACTTATTGTAAAGATGATGCGAGTGCTTCTTTGACTTATACCGGTACTCCGTCAAATGGAACCATTACAGGTATTCCAAGTACTTTTAATATCGGGACGTATACACTCACCTATGCCTACAGTGGGTCAAATACGTGTGTGGGGAGTGATACCAAGGTGATTACAGCTGCCGCATGTACTCAGCTCGAGGGATTAAATTTAGTTTCTGAAATCACTGTGTATCCGAATCCTTTTAATGATGTCATAAACATCACAGGCTTATCAGAGGCAAACTCAACACAGGTAGAAATATATAACCTTCAAGGTCAAAAAGTATATTCCGAAAACTTAAGCTCCAACACCGCAGCACTTGACTTATCAGTACTTAAAAAGGGGATGTATCTGTTGAGGGTGACGCAAGATGATCAAAGGATGTTGCTGAAATTAATTAAACAATAATTAAGTAGTTCTATTATTTTCGGTTTGTTGCTGGCAACAGCCATTTGAGAGCGTTTATTTTAGCTTTTTGATAGCTGCTATTGGCAGTTAATTGGAAAATTTGTATGTGATCAAAACAATTTAGTTGACCAGTGTGCGTGGGGTTCACTTCAGCGTTATTTCAGTAACTTGATAAAGGTCAATCCGGCGAGGTGGGATTTTTCGTAAAGAAAAGAGTAGGCAAGGCCGAGCTGCATTCTCTTCAGTAAAAAATCACAAGAATAAGTAAGAGGCTCCTTAAGACAATCCCAAAATGACCTGCACTAATCCGAGATCATCAAAGCTGCGTGGCATTTTGTAGATTTTGTGTTTTTCTTTTTCCAGGGCCTTTCCGGTGCTTTCGCCCATGGCCACAATTTTTTGATGCGGCAGTATTTTATTTTTTTCGAAAAATGCTTCTACGTTGCTGGGACTGGTGAAGACAAGGATTTCATGCTCCGCTGATATTTCAATACTGTGTTTGAGAGTGGCATACACTTCGAGATTAAACACATTGTCCCGTTTTACCATCTGCCACTGAATGCTTTGCATGCTGCCACGCGCAATTGGAAACAAGACGCGGGCATTGCCAATCTTACTGCTAAACTGTTTTCCAACCAGTTTAATATCTGTGCTCTGTCCAATAAAGTCGGCACGTTTTCCGAACGTTCTTAACTCTGCTGAGGTGCTCGTTCCAATGCAGGCAAACCTGATGCCCTCCGGTAACTCCGGTTTCTGATTCATAAAATAACGCACGGCATGTTTACTGCTGAAAAAGACCCAATCGGTCTGCGGCAATTGTTTTATTTTAATCTGTTTAAATTCAATCAGGCTTTTACCTTCCAATTGAAAATCTAATTTTCCTAAGGCTCTGCTCAGGTAATCACTTTCTTTTAAATCGCGGGTCAGGAATACTTTGCGCGGTTTTAGATTACGTACATGATCCACAATCATGTCACTAAAGCCATCGGTATCCAGTGTTTCAAAATATAATTGTTTGGGTTGTTTTTCCCAACTATCGGCATGACTGAGCCAAACCTTAAATTTTAAACGGTCTTCCTCATCTTCATCTGTATCACAATACACACCCAGTGGCAGCTGACAGCCGCCGTTAAACATGTTCAGAATCTCCCGTTCAATTTCAATGCGAATGCGCACATCCAGATCCGAGATTGTATCAATCACTTCCATGAGCTCTTCATCGTCTTCACGAGTTTGCCAGGCTAAAACACCTTGGGCGGGAGCAGGCACAAACTCTTCCGGTTTGAGATATTCGACATGCAAATCATCGAGGTCCAGTTCTAGACGTTCCACGCCAGCTGCCGCCAGCATGATGGCTTCGTATTCTCCTTTTCTTAATTTTTCGATGCGGGTGGGGACATTTCCACGCATGTCATGAATCTGCACATCGGGGCGGAAGGCGAGTAACTGCGACTTCCTTCGCGAAGAAGAAGTCCCTACAATCGCCTCTTTTTTTAAATTAAATTTTTGACCCTTGTCGACAAACTCCTTGCGGATGATCAGAAGTTCAGAAGGATCTTCACGTTTTGAAACACCTGCCACCATAAGGCCGGCTGGATTATTTGTTTCCAGATCTTTGTGGGAGTGCACGGCTAGGTCAATTTCTTTGTTCAGTAAAGCCTCTTCCAGTTCTTTCGTAAAAAACCCTTTACCTTCCAGCTTATCAAAACTTGTGTTCCATTGCTGGGAGCGATCGCCCTGTGTCGAAATAATTTTTATTTCCACCTGATGACCCTTATCCTCTAGCAAGTCTTTTGTATAGTTGGCTTGCCATAAAGCGAGATCGCTTCCACGCGTTCCTATAATGATTTTTCTTTCCACAGTGCGAATTTACGTAAAACAAAATTGAGCCGGCCCATCGGCAGATGAACTAAAATACAAGGGTTGGCCGAAAAAAGCAGAAGAGCTATTTGGCCAGGCCTGAAAAAATTCGTTTGAAGAGTAGGGTTTAATTTTTATGTGTCAGAAGCACTTCTTTTGCGGTTTTAATGGCCACCGCATTGTATTTTTTCTCCATGTAAGTGAGTACTTTTTCAAGCACTTCTTTTGAAGCGGGATCTAGTTGATTGATCTCCCTTGCAAAAACTTCATTCACTGCTAATTCACGAATAGCCTTCACCTGTTTCGGAACGGCACCAAAAGCAAGCTCCACGCGACGTTCTGCATAAAGATCCTCAAACTGAACTGATTTCTGTGCAATAATACGTTCACATTTAGTGATTTCGTTTTTACGCAACTGCATGTTCACGTCTGCCTGCGCACGAAGAGAATTAATGTCAATATAATGAACGGAAGACTGCGTGGCGATGCGGCCATCGACATTGGCTGGAAGTCCCAGATCAATAATCACCTTCTTCTGGGTATCCTGATTTAAACTGGCATAAATTTCAGAGGTAATAACGGGTTCACCACTGGAAGTACATACGACTAGCACATCAAAACCTTCTTTGAATGCTACCAGTTCACCTAATTCAAATGCCCTGCCTTTCAGCACCGCCGCGAGTTTTGTTGCCTTATCGAGACTGCGATTAAATACTGTAAAATTGGCAAACTTATGTTTCTGAAAATAATTCGCCAGCACAGTATTGGTTTCTCCCGCGCCAACAAAAATAATGCGCGCATCGTTTTTAATTCCCAAGTCCCGCAATTGACGATAAGCTAAACTGGCCACGCTCACTGGGTTGCGTGCGATGTCGGTATGTGTATAAATGTCTTTTGCAGTTTCTATGGTCTGACGGACAAGTAGGCGAAGAAAGTCACCAGTGAGCCCCATTTGATTACAAATGTCGTAGGCCTTGCGGACTTGCGTTATGATTTCACGTTCACCCACTACTAATGATTCGAGGGAGGACGCCACTCTTAATAAATGTTGGACGCCCTCTGGGCCTTCGAACACTTCAGCCCCAGAAGCAAGTTGTAAAGCTTCATTTTCGGTAAGACGACTGTTGAGGAAAAGGGCGATACGACGGACAAGATCTTGCTCTACACCACCTGTTACCATCAACTCAATCCGATTGCAAGTGCAGAGATAGATCAACTCCTCAAAGTCAAAATGAATTTTCATGGCCCCTAATTGCTGTTCCTGTTCTTCAGGACTCAGATGCAGCTTGCCAACCAATTCGAGAGGCAGTGTTTTGTGCGTAAAGGCTATGACTTTAAAGGACTCCAATTAACACCACAAAGATGGCATATCGTCAGCTATTATTTGTCATTTGAATGTCATGACAAAAAGGAAAAGATGTAAAACAGTTGCTATTTGACCTTAGTCGTCGGTTGGCTCAGGTGCCAAGGTCGGTTTTGCTTTTTTAGCTTTGATCATGGCCGGCCATAAAATATTAATGAGTTCACCATGAACAGAAACCATACTTTTACTGATACCATTGATGACATTCACATTTTTTTCTGAAGCGTTTTTCCAGGTACGTTTAACCTCTTCCAGAGACCCATCGCTCAGAAGGATCCAGAATTGAGTGACAAAACCACTGTGCACTTCCGCCTTGCCATTGTAACAGGTTGCTTTGGAACCTTGACGAATCGTAACAATCACATCTTCATACATGCCGTCCTTTACGGGCTCCGCACCCCGCTCTTCAAACTTTGCAGCCCATTTGTTATAGCAGTTTAGTTCAGGAGCTTTTTCCTGAGCGAATGCACCCAATCCAAAGGATAGTGCGGTAAGTAATAAGAGTTTTTTCATAACAGCTCTATGAGTCCCAAACATACAAAATAAATCAGAACAATAAAAATCTAGGCGATATCCTAGGCAAATCGCCTTTTTTTGATTCTGTCTATTGCGCCTGCTGCCAGTTTTATACATTTCAGCGCCTATCCAAAACCATTCTTATGTTTGAAAGTAATGTAACACCACCTTTTACGCCTTCTGTTCTCGTCAAGACCTTTGGTTACGCCGTCCAAGGTATTTCCGCCACACTGGTTACCATCGAGGTGAACATCAGTACCGGTATTAATTTTTTTCTGGTCGGACTGCCAGATAATGCCGTAAAGGAGAGTCAACACCGAATCAGCACTGCCCTGCGCATGTTTAATTTGAAAATGCCTGGGAAGGCGATTACCATCAATATGGCGCCAGCGGACATCCGAAAGGAGGGCTCTGCCTACGACCTCGCCATTGCACTTGGTATTTTGGCAGCGAGCGGACAAATGGTCGCTGCTGATTTAAATAATTTCGCCATTATGGGGGAATTGTCGCTGGACGGGGAATTACGGCCTGTTCGCGGAGCTTTGCCTATTGCTATTCAGGCCAAAGCAGAAGGCTTTCGAGGATTAATTCTACCAGCTGCCAACGCACAGGAAGCGGCCGTGGTAGCGGGTCTGGAGGTATATGCTGCAGGTAACCTTCGAGAGGTAGTCGATTTTTTTGAAGGAAAACAGGGACTCCAGCGCATTCAAGTGGATGTGAAAGCGGCCTTTGAAAAAGAGCAGAAGGAATTTGATTTGGATTTTTCAGAGGTAAAAGGTCAGGAGAATATTAAGCGGGCACTGGAGATTGCAGCAGCAGGGGGACATAATGCAATTCTCATTGGACCCCCTGGCGCCGGTAAAACCATGCTTAGTAAACGTTTACCCGGCATATTGCCTCCCCTGAGTGTGGAGGAGGCACTGGAGACGACTAAAATTCATAGTGTGGCAGGCAAGACAGGACGACGAGGTGGTGGCCTGGTTACGCGAAGGCCCTTTCGGAGTCCGCACCACACCATAAGCGATGTGGCTTTAGTGGGTGGTGGTAATCATCCGCAACCAGGCGAAATTAGTCTAGCTCATAATGGCGTTTTATTTCTGGATGAATTACCGGAGTTTAAAAGAACAGTCTTAGAGGTCATGCGGCAACCCATTGAAGACCGCGTGGTCACAATCAGCCGCGCGAAGTTCAGTGTCGAATACCCGGCTAGTTTTATGCTGATTGCTTCGATGAATCCTTGTCCATGTGGCTATTTTAATCACCCCGACAAAGCCTGCGTCTGTGCACCGGGGCTTGTCCAGAAATATTTAAATAAAATCAGCGGTCCTTTGCTCGATCGCATTGACCTGCACATTGAAGTGACTCCCGTTGCATTTTCAGAATTAAGTCGTCACCAAATTTCAGAGACGAGCGCCAGTATTCGTAAACGCGTCATCGCTGCAAGGGAGATTCAGACGCTGCGATTTTTAAACGAGACCAGTATTTATTGCAATGCACAGATGAGTAGTCGCGACCTCAAAAAATTCTGTCAACTTAACGCTGCGGGTACGACCCTTCTTAAAAATGCGATGGAACGTCTAGGCTTAAGTGCCAGAGCTTACGATCGTATTTTAAAAGTGGCACGAACCATTGCCGATCTGGATGCCGCACAAGACATCGAAAGTCAGCATTTAGCTGAAGCGATACAGTATCGGAGTTTGGATAGAGATGGATGGGCGGGCTGAGGTGAATTATGAATGACTAGTGAATGGTTGCATGAGGCGGTAAGTCCCAAATAAAGATGGCCCTGTTTTTATTGATGTCTTCTTTTCTAAAGAAGGCGATTCCTCTGCAGGGGCCACGCCAATCGCCTTTCTTGCATTACAAAGGAGAAGATAGGGCTGTATTTTCAGGTCTCTTAGGAAGGATACTTCTGCAATGGCTGAAAAGTTACAGCAGCTGGTCCAAATGACCGGAAGCCTGCCTTGAAAATCCTCATAAAAACCTTCCTCGGCATAGCCGTTTCTTATTATCTTCGCAGGAAGCGGAGTGAGGCTGTGAAAAAAGCACTCCCCCAAAAAATTGAAAGAAGTCAATCAGATACTATTAGATCTTAAGCGAAAAATTTACAAGCCTGTCTATTTTTTGAGTGGGGAAGAACCGCATTATATTGACCAGATTAGTGACTACATTGAAAACAATGTCCTTGATGATTCTGAAAAGGAATTTAATCAAAGCGTGGTCTATGGCAAAGAGGTCGATTTAGTCGGCATTCTGGGACTTGCCCGTCAATTTCCCATGATGAGTGAGTACAACGTGGTGATTGTTAAGGAGGCGCAGGATTTGAAGGAGTTGGGAAAAGCACCAGCCTTGGAGTCAAGCAAAACGAAAGAAAAAGCGGCACCAAGTGCTAATTCACCGCAGATGCAATTGCAGGCTTATCTTGCTAGTCCGCTTAGCAGCACCATTCTGGTTTTTGCCTATAAGTACAAAACGCTGGACAAAAGAAGCGCCCTATCCAAAGCGATTCAGAAGCACAGCGTGTATCTGGAGACCAAGCGGTTATACGATAATCAGATACCGGACTGGATCAGTGCCTACGTTAAAGAAAAAAATCAGCACATCAATCCCAAAGCCAGTTTTCTACTCTCTGAATTTTTAGGAAATGATCTGAGTAAGATTGCCAATGAAATTAATAAGTTGTTAATTAATCTGCCGGCGGGACAGGAGATTTCGCCGGAGCTTGTTCAGAATAATATCGGGATCAGTAAGGATTTTAATGTGTTTGAACTTCAGGATGCCATAGGTAAGCGTGATGTTTTGCGGGTAAATCGGATTACACAGTATTTTGCGGCGAATGAAAAAGAAAATCCGGCACCCCTCGTCCTAGCCAACCTTTTTGGATATTTCACAAAAATACTTCGTTATCAGTTTTTGCCGGATAAAAGTAAATCCGCTGCTGCACAGGCGATGGGCGTCCATCCTTTTTTTGTGGAAGCATATGTAACGGCGGCGCGCAATTACCCCACTCAAAAATTAAAAACTATTTTTTCTTTATTAAAAGAATACGACCTCAAATCCAAGGGGGTTAACAATTATGGGGTCACCTATGGAGAACTGATGAAGGAGCTCATGTATAAAATACTGCACTAATTTTGCAGGTTTCGGCTTGTGCAGCACATCACGTGTGTGAGCTCATGAGCAGGCAGAGGGCTGAAGCGTATTAAAACAAAAAAGGGGCTATCTATTGAGAAAGCCCCTTTTTTGTTGTTCTAATTTTTAGTGCTTGATGAGCTGAAGCACACCGTAGTGTTCGTTGCTGATCATGCGGACGAAGTAAATACCGTCAGCGTTTTCACTTAAATCAATTTCTGCGTTGAGGTCTTTTTTCATTGCACTGATGAGGCGACCCCGCGCGTCATACACATAAACTTGAGTCTGCATGCTGAGGCCACTAATTAAGAAAAGGCCTGAAGAAGGATTCGGTGAAACGCGCAGCCCGCTCCAAGGAGCGTTTTCATTGAGACCGGTATCAAATGACAGGCAGATTTGTTTTTCTGCGGAACAACCGTTTGCATCGCGCACATTCAGGGTGTAGCAGCCGGCCGGCATGTCGACTATGGAGGAAGAATAAAAATTCCCCGGTGTCCACGTATAGCTGTATGGGGCGGTACCACCTGATCCGCTGGCTACAATGCTGCCATCGCT
>CALPON020000029.1 GCA_943325195.2 Sphingobacterium thalpophilum
CAATTTAATTTTCATTGGCCACAACTCTTTATCCATAAAACAGATCATACTCATAACATCACCTGTTTTGGCGCGACTCAGGTCCATATTCCGGGCGGCATAAAAGCACTCACCATGTCCTGCACATCACCGGGAATATCGTATTTCTGGTTATTCCCAATATCCACTTTTTTGGTAAAATGATTAAATGAATAATCCTGGCTGAATTTATAGCCACCTTCTTCCACTCGCCTTACAAAGTACCAGGGTAATAAGGCGTCTTTATCCAAATAAGTTTCGTAACGGTCGCGAACTTTAAAAAACCAGTCGGTACTCCCCGTGGTATAGCCGGTGCCCACAATGTGATAAATCTGGCGACCATTAATAGTCAGCACATCTGGCTTTACTTCCAGAACCGCTTCGCCGGCATTGATGATGCCATAATGCAGACGATAGGTTAATTTTTCGCCAGGACGAAAAGCAAAATTGTTTTTCGTGGGAAGCTTATCGCTCGCATCTTCGAGGGTAGAACCGATTTGTGCCAGATGATTTTCCTGATAACCAGCTGAGGTCAGCAGCAAGGCTGTAATTGTTGTCAGACCAATGGCAAGATGTTTTCTAAGTCTCATGCCTGGTTATACTCCAATAGGCGTGCCGAAGTGACGTTTTGAACGGACTAAAATTTGTTAATGAGTTGTAAAAGTGCGTCTCGTTCAGCCTTCAAATCCTTTGCCAGTGAAGCGTTCCGGAACATTCGCCATTGTCCCATAATTTTTTTCGGAAGACTATAAAAGCGAACACTAAAGGCTCCGCACAGTAAAAAGAAAAGCAGAATCCCCGGGGTCCATACTCTTACCGGTAAGAAGGCCTGTAGCAGAAAGCCGAGCAGAATGTACCAGAGCAAGTAGAGGACCATGGCGACGCCCGTGCCGATAGAAACATAAAATTCTTTTTCACGGATCAGTTTCCAGGTGAGCAAATGTGTGAGGTGAAAAGGCGGGTAATTAATGAGCAGTCCGGGAATAAAAATAGGGAGTCCCGCCACAAAATAAATCAAACGCTTAAGCAAAGCGAAGCCGGAGCTTTCAGCCTGCCGGCTTTCGTCCAAACACCAGTCCCTCAGTCCAGCTTTCTCCAGCCTTTCGAAATAGACTGCCGCTTTCTCGCGAAAAGCGATCAGAGCAGGGTTATTTTCAGTCTGGGCCTTATTAAGCAGACTGGTTAGTTCCTTTAAAATAAGGAAATCATCCTCTAGTGATTGGTGGTTCAGATTCCTTTCCCTTAGCAGGGCCTGCTTTTTGAGTGTTTCGAGCCAGACCATGGCTTTGTCGTTGACAGGGTCCTCCACATGGGTAATGAGGGCTTTCATCCGAGGTTCCAGGTCCTGCAAAAAGCGGTTTTGCGTCCTGGCGGGCTGTTTCTGATAATCTTCCCAGTAATCGCGGACGGGAATGGGTTCTCCAACCTGAATGAAGACATCGCTGCGAAACTGATCAGCCTGGGAATAGTTGACACCCACGGGAACGACTTGAAGGCTGTCGTTACCCAGACTCTCATAAGCACCAAAGACCATGCGGGGGACGCCTTTTTTGAGAGGACGGAGGCGGCGTTCCATCACGCAGAGCCCTTCGGCAAAGATGATGACTTTTTCATCCTTGGCCAGGCGGGCATTGACAAGGTGGTAGGCGTCAGTATTTTTTTTTAGACCCTCTTTGCCACCATCCTGAATACGAAAAATGGGAATGATACCAATTTTGCCCAGAAACCAACTGGCGATGCCTGGTTTAAAGGCGTCACCCCGAGCGAGAAAGCTGGGACGGAGAGGGTGTGTAAGGACGGCAAAAAGAATGGGGTCCACAAAAGAATTGGGGTGATTCATGGCAATGATAACCGGACCTTTGAGTCGGACAAAATGCGGATTTTTAATCTGCAAGCGTTTGTAAAAAGGCGGGAGGATGAAACTCACCCAAAATCTTAATATCTGCCAAATCATAAAGCAATGTAGACATCAAAAATAACTTAAAAAATAAAAGTACGCTTTTAACATTTTGTTAGTAACATTTAGGCCAACAAAAGGCCTGTATGTCCTCCTTTTTCAGTACATTTAAAGGATAATTAAAAAAACAGTACAGAGCGAATTTATGTCAGAAGTGTCCACAGATAAAGCGAATTACGGAGCCGATAATATTCAGGTTTTAGAAGGGTTGGAAGCGGTAAGGAAACGTCCGTCCATGTACATTGGTGATACCGGTTTTAAGGGCCTACATCATTTAGTCTATGAAGTTGTAGATAATTCCATTGATGAGGCGCTGGCCGGTCATTGTAAAAATATTGTGGTGACTATTTTGCCGGACAATTCCATTCGTGTGAAAGATGATGGTCGAGGCATTCCAACGGGTATTCATCCCAAGATGGGGATAAGTGCCTTGGAGGTAGTCATGACGGTGCTTCATGCGGGTGGAAAGTTTGACAAGGACACGTATAAGGTTTCCGGTGGTCTTCACGGTGTAGGCGTGAGTTGTGTGAACGCACTCTCTTCGCTGATGATTACAGAGGTGCATCGGGACGGGAAGATAACAAGACAGGAGTTCAGTGAAGGAAAACCTTTGTATCCTGCAAAAGAGGTGGGTGAGACCACCGATAGAGGAACCATTCAGACCTTTACACCCGATCTGACCATCTTTACGGTTCATGAATACAATTACACAACCCTTGAGAACCGGATGCGTGAATTATCCTTTTTGAATAAGGGGATTGCGATCACTTTAATCGATGAACGTCAAAAGGACGAAAATGGAGCGCCGATATCCCAGACGTTTTTAAGTGAAGGTGGACTTCGTGAATTTGTATTGTACCTTGATGCTGCAAAAGAAAAAATCATCGAAGAACCAATTTATATGGAGAATGATAAAGGCATCATTCCTGTTGAAGTGGCGATGATGTACAATAACTCCTACAGCGAAAACATCCAGAGTTATGTCAATAATATCAATACCCATGAAGGGGGTACGCACCTGGCAGGCTTCCGTCGCGGCCTCACTAGGACTTTAAAATCTTACGCTGAAAAGAACGGATTATTACAAAAAGTAAAATTTGAAATCAGCGGGGACGATTTTCGTGAAGGCTTAACAGCAGTTATTTCCGTGAAAGTGGCTGAGCCTCAGTTTGAGGGACAAACCAAAGGAAAGTTGGGAAACAACGAAGCAATGGGCGCGGTGGATACTGCGATCAGCGAGGCACTTTCTAATTACCTGGAGGAACATCCAAAACAGGCAAGGACAATTGTAGATAAAGTTATTCTTGCCGCTACGGCGCGTCACGCCGCCCGTAAAGCGCGTGAAATGGTGCAGCGCAAGAGTGTCATGAATGGTTCGGGACTTCCAGGTAAACTGGCCGATTGTGCTAGTTCAGACCCCGCTGCCAGTGAATTGTTTCTCGTGGAAGGGGACTCCGCAGGTGGAACCGCTAAACAAGGTCGGAACCGCGAGTATCAGGCTATCTTGCCTTTACGTGGAAAAATTCTCAACGTTGAAAAAGCACTCGAATATAAAATCTACGAAAACGAGGAGATTAAAAACATCTTTACTGCTCTGGGCGTATTCAGGGGGACAAAAGAGGATGATCGTGCCTTGAATCTGGATAAATTACGTTACCACAAAATTGTGATTATGTGTGATGCCGATGTGGATGGTTCACACATTACGACACTCATTCTGACTTTCTTTTTCCGTCACATGCGCGAGCTGGTCGAAAAAGGTCACGTCTACATTGCTTCACCTCCACTGTATCTCGTTAAAAAAGGAAAAGAGCAGGTGTACTGCTGGAATGAAGCAGAGCGCGATATTCAAATTAAAAATTTAGGCGGCGAAAAAACCGATAGTGTCCACGTTCAGCGATACAAGGGTCTCGGAGAAATGAATGCAATTCAACTGTGGGATACGACCCTCAATCCAGATTCCCGGACGCTCCGCCAGGTCACGATTGACAGCGCTGCAGAGGCTGACCGCGTTTTCAGCATGCTTATGGGTGATGAGGTGCCACCTCGTCGTGATTTTATCGAGAAGAATGCAAAATATGCCAAAATCGATGCGTAAATTTTTTGTAATGAGGTTTTTGAAAAGGCTTCAATAAAATAGATATTAAACCAAGTGGCGTGTAAAATTTACACGCCACTTGCTTATAGGGAGAAGCTGCTGCCGACATTGTAACAAGTAAAAACTCCTTTGAAAGTGCATGAGATAAAAGACAGGCAAGTGTTTATTGCGGTCCTTGACTGGGGCATGGGTCATGCAACCCGCATGAAGCCAGTGATTCAGCACTTAGCAGAAAACAATACCGTTATTCTTGGCGTGACCTCTGTGAACGATTTTTATTTTCAGGAACAATTTCCACTTCTGAAAAAAGTGACACTCCCTTCCTATGGAATTCGTTATTCAGAATTTCTTCCGGTCTGGCTAAAATTGATTTTGGACTGGCCAGGAATAAGTAGAATTGTCAAAAGTGAGCAGGCCTTACTTCCAAAAATTATTTCCGAAAACAAGATTGATCTGGTGATTAGTGATAGTCGTTTCGGTTTATTTTCCAAAGACTGTGAAAGCATTATCGTGAGCCACCAACTACAATTAAAAACCCCATTTCAAATGCAGTTCGCTGCCCGACTCAATAAAAAGTGGCTGGAGAGATTTCATGAAATCTGGGTGCCTGATTATGAAGATGGTGCCCGCTCATTGGCAGGCAAACTGTCCCGTGCTGCGGGCTTGAGGACCCGGGTATCTTATATCGGACCGCAGTCTGCTTTATTGCCGCCGCAGAAAACAGAGGCCGATTATAAAAGCGACCTTGTTATTTTATTATCAGGACCGGAGCCGCAGCGGAGTATCCTTGAAAACTTACTGGTGAGCGCACTGCAGACCTCTGATAAAAAAATCGTCCTGCTTCGCGGTACCAGAAAACCCGCAGGTACCATGCCCGCAAACTTTCGGATAATCGATTTCTGCCAGCCCACTGAATTGGCTCACTGGCTCCATTGCGCTGATACCATTATTTGCAGGAGTGGCTATAGCTCCCTAATGGATTTACATGCACTGCATAAAAAGAAAATCATACTCATACCAACGCCAGGTCAGAGTGAACAAGAATACCTTGCATTCTATTGGAAGGAAAAATTTGAAGCCGTCTGCTTATTACAAAAACAAATTGGCAAGGAACTGTCGCTGTTACTTAAAACTCATTGACACCTTGAACGGTCGTGTACTTCATGGTGTATTTGATGCCAGGGTTCATGTATTTATAAGCGCTGTGACTCATCAATGCTGCTTCATGAAAACCGCAGAGAATTAACTTTAATTTGTTGGTGTACGTGTTAATATCCCCAATGGCATAGATGCCCGGAATATTGGTGCTATAATCGTCTGTATTCACCTCAATAGCATTTTTATCCAGGTTCAGTCCCCATTGCTCGATTGGGCCCAATTTCGGACTTAAGCCAAACAGCGGGATGAGGTGATCGGTGGCCACAGCCGTTGCTTCCTTGCTTTTCAGGTTGGTGACTGCGATTGTAGAGAGTTGATCACCGCCATCAACAGAGACGATGGCGGAGTTGAGCAGTAATTTAATTTTGCCACTCTCTGCCAGTTCCATCACTTTGCTAACACTGTCTGGCGCGCCTCTGAAGCTTTCGCTGCGGTGCACAAGCGTGAGTTCACTGCAAACTTCGCTCAGAAAAATGGTCCAGTCCAGCGCACTATCTCCGCCTCCAGCAATCACCATCTTTTGATTACGGTATTTTTCGGGATCAAGAATCATGTAATTGATGCCTTTTCCGTTTTCGAAGCGGTCAAGTCCTGACACTTCCGGTTTACGCGGCTCAAAACAGCCTAATCCAGCAGCAATCACCACAACTTTGGAGTGGATCTGCGTGCCCATGTTGGTAGTTATAATAAAGTCGGCCTCTCCTCTTTTTTCAAGCGATTCGATGCGCTCCCCAAGTGTAAAGCCGGGCTTAAACGGTTCAGCTTGTTTGAGTAGATTATCTACAAGCTCCTGCGCTAAAACGGAAGGATATCCGGGGATATCATAAATAGGTTTCTTAGGATAGATTTCAGACAGCTGTCCCCCGATTTGCGGCAGGTAATCGATGAGGTGACAGCGCATTTTCAGGAGTCCGGCTTCAAAAATTGCAAAAAGTCCGACTGGACCTGCACCTACGATGGCAATATCTGTACTGATCATTAAAAAATTTTTGCCAAATGTACTTGATTTTCAGAATATAAGGACAAAGAAAGCAGACCAAAATTACACAAGTTTCGGATATTTTAACGCTTACTTGGGCAGGTTTGGCCACATTTTGTGCTGGTTGGGCGCACAACTAAGATATTTGGTTCAAGTTTGAGCAAGTTTGGATAATATTCTTTATTTTTAGCCAATTAATAGAAATCCAGAACGATGAAAAAACAATTACTATCACTTTGCGCAGCGCTCAGCGTTGGTGTGTCAGTTGCTCAGGTTCCAAGTCCGAGTCTGAACATTAACCAGGCTGCAATTTTCCCGACAGCAGCGCCTTCCGTTAGCTTTGCAGGAATAAAATTTCTTGATGCCGTTGATGCCAATGTCGTTTGGACAATTGGGTATGACGCTGCAGCGCCTCGCAGAAATTATAACTGGTATAGCCGCACCATTAATGGTGGCACCAGTTTTACCGGCGGAAATGTGTATGCCGATACCAACACCTACGTGATGGCCAATATGGAAGGCGTTGATGCAAACACAGCATGGGTTTCTGCCTTTATGAAAGGAAGTCAAAACATGGGGGCTGTTCACCGCACAATTAATGGAGGAACGAGCTGGACAAATATGACCGCAGCGGGCATGTTTACCAACACCTCATCATTTGCTGATTTGGTAAGTTTCTTTACCCCTTCAATTGGTGTTGCCGTTGGGGATCCCGTTAATAATGAATTTGAAATCTGGCGCACGACGGATGGTGGCTTATCTTGGGCGCAGCTTCCGGGAACGAGCATTGACAATCCGCTTTCCGCAGGAGAGTATGGGATTGTAGATTTATATTACCGTCTCGGTTCCAACAACCTCTGGTTTGGAACAAATGAGGGGCGTCTATACCGCACAACCAATGCTGGTGTGACCTGGAGTGCATCTGTGGTAGGACCTAGCACCAGTACATTGACAGAGATTGCTTTTTCTTCAGCTAATAACGGTGTTTGTACCCTTGTCAACAATGGTGCACTTGAACTCTGGAACACCACTAATGGTGGCGCTACCTGGACACAAATTACTGCAATTAGTCCAAACTTTGGACGCAACGACATCTCGGGCGTACCAGGCACTGGCGCTTTAGTGTCAGTAGACAATCAGAATATGATTGTTTCTTCCTCCACTAATAATGGTGTGACATGGACCGACTGGGGAAGTACCGGAATTGGTTATGTGGCCTGTGATTTCGTAAACGCCACCACTGGTTGGGTTGGCGGATACAACTTCCAGACTTTCACTAATATGTGGAAATACAGCGGTGCAGCTTTATCTGGTACAACGGCTCCAACAGCAGCGTTCTCGCTTCCTGGTGGCCTTTGCTTAAGCGGACCTTCAGCTACTGTGTCTCCACTGAACAATGCAACAGGATCGCCGGCACCAACGTTTAGCTGGTCTGTTATTCCTGCAGGTGCAACCCTGAGCAGCGCGACGGCGAGTGTTCCGGTTATTACCTTTAACTCACCTAATACTTACACCGTATTTTTAAGTGCAGGTAACGTTAACGGAACAGTGACTGCATCTCAGATTATTGTCGTAAGTGCATGTACAGCGCCAACAGCAAGTTTCACACTTCCTGCAAATGCATGTACTAACTTTACTTTTGCTGCTGTGAACAACAGTGCGGGCGCTCCGGCTCCTTCTAACTTCTGGTCCATTCTTCCGGCAAGCAACACTACCCTCGCGCCTTCAGCTATTGCTACCAGTCCTGTTTTCAGGGCATCTGCAGCAGGTATCTACACCATTACTCTAATAACGTCTAATGCATCAGGAACAGCAACTGCATCACGTACCTTGAGTATCGGCAACTGCCCTCCAAATGCAAGTTTCAGCATCCCAACGTCTATTCGTTTCTGCGATGTGAAAACTTTTAGCACAACTAACCAAACCTCTAACCCGGCTGGTGTAAGCGGCACGATTAATTATACATGGACTGTGCTTCCGAATGTTGGTCTGAGCATCACACCTAATCGTTTTGTAACCAACATGGTGGTGAATGTGACGGATCCAACTATTCCGCAATACACTGTGTCATTGAACGCAAAGAATCCTTCGGGAGTTTCCACTGCTACTGCTTTAATCCTTATGGATGATTGCACAACAGGAATCGCTGATAATTCTTTACGCAATGCAATGGATGTGTACCCTAATCCAGTTCGTGATCAGCTGAACATTACACTTCCTGTAGGTGATAATTATTCAGTGAAAATCACTAACCTGCTTGGATCAGTGGTTTACTTAGAAACTACGAGCAAAGAAAAAGTAAACATCAATTTGGCTAACGTAGCACGTGGTGTTTATTTCGTTACTGTTGAATCAAAAACTGAAAAAGTAACCCGCAAGGTTGTTTTGGATTAATTAACCGGTTAATTATGAGAGCCGCTCCCCACAAAAGGAGCGGCTTTTTTGTACACTAGCACTATGAAAATTATTTTTATGGGCACACCCGAATTCGCGGTGGCCAGTTTAAAAGCGCTTCTGGAGGCAGGGTTTGAAGTGTGCGCAGTGGTGACCGTGGCAGACAAACCGGCTGGGAGGGGACAAACCATCCAGCAATCTGCGATCAAACAGTTTGCAGTAGCACATCATTTGCCCGTACTTCAGCCAACGAATTTGAAAGACCCCGCTTTTTTGGATGAATTAAAAAGTTACCAAGCCGACCTGCAATTTGTGGTCGCCTTTCGGATGTTACCAGAACTGGTCTGGAATATGCCTGCGTTGGGGACTTATAACTTGCACGCCTCATTATTACCGCGCTACAGAGGTGCTGCACCCATTAACCATGCTATTATCAACGGGGACGCTTATTCAGGAGTGACCACTTTTAAATTACAGCAGCAGATAGATACCGGCAGTGTTTTGTTGCAGGAAAAGGTAGCGGTAGGGGAGGATATGAATGCAGGGGAACTTCATGATCTGCTCATGCACAAAGGTGCGGAGCTGATTGTTGAAACAGCGCGACTGATTCAAAAACAGTTGCAAGGCCTTAGCCCTTTGAACTTTCAAACGCAGGATGAATCACTGGTGAGCCATGCTCCAAAAATTTTCAGAGAGAATTGTCGGATTAACTGGCAGGGGACAGCTGCGCGGATTTACAATCTAGTTCGCGGCCTGAGCCCCTATCCCGGTGCTTTCACGGAATTAAGAACCGAAAGCGGACAGATAAAAAGTTTAAAGATTTATAAAGTTTGTCCGGCCCAACGCGCTGAAGCCATGCCTGGGACCGCACAGCTAGTGTGTGAAGGTCAGCATTTGTATGTGTCTGCAGCAGATGCTTGGCTTGAAATCCTAGAATTGCAACTGGAAGGAAAAAAGCGAATGGGCGTTTCCGAGTTCTTGCGCGGACTGCCTGATGTTTCGGCGCTTCGTCTGGCGGACACTGCTCGCGGGGAAACAGCGGGAGACGGCCCCGCAAAGCACTGATAATGTGGCTTTGGGCCTCTGTAATTATTAACAAAAAGCTAATTTATTAACAAATGCAGGCTTGAATCGGCTGCAGGACTTGACAAGACTGGATTTTGCTACTATGTTTGTTTTATAAAATAATTGTTTAACCTTCTTAATCAAGACACAATGAACAAAGCAGAATTAATTGAAGCAATTGCCTCAGGATCTAAATTATCAAAAGCAGATGCAGGACGTGCGTTAGATTCAACTATCGAAGCGATTCACAAAGCATTAAAAAAAGGTGACCGTATTGGTCTAGTTGGATTTGGTTCTTTTTCTGTAGCAAAGCGTGCTGCACGTATCGGCCGTAACCCACAGACTGGAAAAGAAATCAAAATTGCTGCTAAAAAAGTAGTAAAGTTCAAAGCAGGAACTGAGTTGTCAGGAACTGTAAACAAAGGAAAATAATCTGAATTTATCAGATTTAAAAAAAGCGTCCTCAACCGGGACGCTTTTTTTTTGCCTGGTTCGCCCCACTTCTTTTGTCCTTAAAATCTTTGCATTGTCCGGAAATAAATAATCGACCCCTCTAGTAACTATTATTTTTTGTTATCTTAGTAAACAAACAACAACCAACAATATGAAAAAACAACTACTTTTTGGAACTGCGCTGGCGATTACGGTCGCTGGTTATTCACAGCGATCGGTATCCCCAAATGTTGTGATTCGCCCCATTGACCGCGCTGCAGAACTCGCAGCAATTCGTAATGCGGACCTACATGAAGAAGCACCGAAGTCAGTGCTTTATGGATCAGGGCAATTAAGCGCGGAACAGAATCGCCCGGCATCTCCTCCTTCTACATTTAGCTGGGGTCTGCTTTGCGGCTCGATGAATGCTTATGGCATGCTTTCCAGTAATCAGCGTCCACTACAGTACCATCCTGATCTTAATGCGGTTTCTTTTATTCACAGAAAAAGCAGCACCTATAACGAAACGCCATCCTTACCAGCAACAGCAAAATCGGGTGTGATAGTTGCTGAAATAAGTACCAACTGGGGTTTGACTTGGGATAGTACCTGTTTGTATTCCAACGCCACCGATTGGGGACGTTATCCACAAGGCGGTATTTATAATCCGAGTGGCAACAAAAATATTGCCAATGCCTATGCTCTAGGATCTGGTCCAACAGTAGGCGCCAGCAGTTTCAGTGGCAGTTGGTATGCAAGCAAGCAGCTCAATGCCTTCAACACGACGGCGGGAACCGTGCCTGGAGCCCAGCAGTTCTATACATTTAATGGGGGGACTTACCCGGCTAACATGAATCGTCATGCATGGCCACGCAACGGTTTTAGTGTCACCAATAATGGTGTCGCACATGCGCTGGGTATCTTGGGAGATGACCTTCAGGGGACCAGTACCATGCGTGGTTACGCGGTGCTCACTGGTGTATTCAATGGAACAGCAATTAACTGGACCATGGATAGCATTATTCCCAGTGCCATTCTGAAAGCAGATGGTGTGAGCAAACATTTACAGGAAGGCCAGATGGTATGGAATCCAGCCGGCACCATCGGTTATGTTGTAGGAATTGGTGTTCGTAGCGGCGCAACGCTTGCCAACCGCTCCTACCAGCCGATAATTTACAAGTGCGATAAAACAACAAATCCCTCGGCGACCTGGACCTTAACCAGTCAGCTAGACTTTAATACTACGTTTACGACCGTAGGTTATCACCTGCCTGATCGTCCTGTCACTTATCCCGTTGTAACAGGATCAGCCACAGCAATGCCTTATACCAATGATTTTGATATTGCCATTGACAAGAACAATAATCTGCACATTGGAATTGTTTTTATGTCCGGTTATAGTGATCATCCAGATTCCTTAAATTTCTATACTTCTTTTGGTTCCGCCATTAATACCGGTGAGAGTTACAAATGGCAGCATTTGCCGGGTGATCGTCCTTATATCTATGATTTTATTGGAAATGGTACCTCAGCCTGGAAGATGATGACGGTAGATTCGATTGCCTCAGAGGGCCCAGGATTTGCCACTGGTCAATCCGGTTACAATGAAAATCCATGGGACAATACTGGCAGCAATGGACAGCGCTTGTCGATTGAGAGTCGTCTGCAAATGGGCCGGACGCCCGATGGAGAATATATTTCTTTTAGCTGGTCCGAGTCCGACACATTATTCACCAACAATGCTTTTAAATACAATACGCTTCCGGATGTGAAAGTACGTCTGATGTCCGTCGCCTCTGGTACCACGAGCTACCTTATGAATGTCGGCAATGAAGTCAATGCGACCGGTATGGATAACAATGTCCGCAGTCGCGCCACCCTGCATTATGCCTCACCGATGTTGGGCTATGAGACGATTTCTGCCGCTTCGGCAACCGCACCAACTCATACGGTGGACGTGAAGGTGCCGATGACGGTAACCAACAGTAATCCATTTTCGCAGTTAACAAATAATGCCACCTGGTTTGGTAACAACAAATTGAATTTTGTTTTTCTGAAGCCGCCACCATCCTATACAGCTACGAATGTTGGAATTGCGGAGTACAGTGCAATGAATGCTGGTCTCAATGTGTATCCTAATCCGGCGCACGCTGCAGTTCTTGTCTCCTTTCTTTCCGATAACGGAGGCACCGCAGAGTTGAGTGTGAAGAATGCACTGGGTCAGACAATACGCATGCTGAGTTTAACGAGCAGTGCCGGCGAAAATAAAATAGAGGTCGACCTTAGTGGCCTGGCTACCGGCATCTACCTCGTAAATGTAACGACTCACAATAGCACAATGACCAAGAAACTAGTAGTCGACTAATTTATCTTTATCTCAAGAAAGCCAGACTGAAAAGTCTGGCTTTTTTTGTGCCCGCAGGATAGTGCCGTGGGGCGGGACTGAAAAACACTCCGAAGTCTTAGATTGTAGCTCCGGTATAATATATGTCGCCACTTATCCTTTGAAACCTATAGTTTCTGTTCAGGAATAACCAATTGCAAATCAATTCCATTTTTTTTTGATCCACCGCTGCAAGGGATTCTTTTTTTTGTACCTTAGTTGAAAATCTTAACTATAATTTAAAAATGAAAAAACAGTTACTATTTGGAGCTGCACTTTTTACAGCAATGAGTGCTTTTTCACAGACTGGTCGTATTTCTGGTGGTTTTACTGCAGGTGCAGTAGACGCGCGTAAGGAAAATGGTGCCAGAATGAGTTCAGTAAATGAAACGCCTGTTTCGCCTATGTATGGTTCAGGGCAGTTAAATCCGTCTAACAACCCGTCTACTGAAGCTTCAAGAGCCGTGACGACTGTTAACTGGAGCCTGCTGACTGGTTCATCCAATACTTATGGTATGTTGGTTAATTCACAACGTCCCTTAAGCTATAATCCGGCATTAAAGGCTATTTCGTTTGTTCATCGTAAAAGTGATTATTACCAGGAATCGCCTGCCGTTCCTGCCACTGCAAAAACAGGTGTGATCGTTGCAAATGTGAGTACGAACTTCGGTCAGACTTGGGACAGTACCTGTATTTGGGCTAACGGAACCAATTGGGGACGTTATCCACAAGGAGGAATCTATAACCCAACTGGTAATACTAGTTTGGCGAACGCTTATGTTTTGGGTACAGGTCCAACCGTTGCAGGTTCAACCTGGTCTGGTGTCTTCTATGCGAGCAAAAAATTAAATGTATTCAATAATACGCCATCTACCGCTCCCGGTGGACAAGTGTTTTTTGATTTAGCTCTACCAAGTTATACCGCGGGACAATTCAGTCATGGCTGGACACGCAATGGTTTTTGTTCAACAGATGATGGAAAAGTTCGTGCGATCGGTATCCTATCTTCTGATCTTCAGACCCTTGCTAACGTCCGTGGATTTGCGGTCTCTACCGCTACTTTCAATGGTACAGGATTTGATTGGAAAATGGATTCTTTAATGCCTCCATGTGTGCTTGATGGTGCTGGTGATAATAACCTGAACCCTGATCCACAAATGGCTTGGAACCAGAATGGCACAATTGGTTATGTAGTTGGTATCGGTGCGCGTAAGACTGCGACGCTTTCAAACATGGGCATGCAACCAATCATTTACAAGATGGACCGCACGACTAATCCAGCTGCAACCTGGACATTAATGCCGGGAATTGACTTTAACGCTCCAGTGATGAGAAGTGTCATCGCGTCTAAAAGCGGTGGTCGTTATGGAATGGCTCCATTCAACATTCTAGGAACAGATACAGTTGGTGTGCCGTTTTTTAATGATGTGGATATCGCCGTGGATGCTAATGGAAAACTGCACATTGCAGCTAGTTTCTACAGTGGTTCATCTGATCATCCAGATTCATTAAACTTCCTTTCCACTTACACTACCAGCATCAATCCTTCTGAGCGATACAGCTGGAGACATGTGAACGGAAGTCGCCCTTACTTGTACGATTTTTACGGTGATGGTACAACCTTTAACAAAATCCTTGTTGACTCTATCGCCAGTGAAGGTCCTGGTGTTTCTTCTGGAAGCAGAGGTTACAACGATAATCAGTGGGATCCAACTGGAACTGGTGGAGCAAAATTAAATTCTGATGCACGTCTGCAATTAGGACGTACGCCGGATGGTAAGCACATCATTTTCTCATGGGTTGAATCTGACAGTTTATTTACAAACAACGGTTTCAAATGGAACAACCTTCCGGATATTAAAACCCGCGCGATCGCTGTTCACTCAGGAACCAATACCAATGCTTATCTCCTCGATATGTTCGGTGAGCAAAATCTAACTGGTAACGATAACAATGTTCGTAGTCGCGCTACGCTGCACTATATGAGCCCGATTGCAAGTGATGGAACCGTTACTACTACTCCGGCTCCCGTTTACTCTGTGAATATCTTTGTGCCATTTAGTGTTACAAACAGTAATCCTTACAGCCAGTTGACGAATAATGCGACTTGGTTTGGAGCTGCCAACGTTACCTACAAATTCCCTAAAGCAAATGAAACAGGTATAGCTGAAAACAATACCCTGCTTAGCATGAGCACTGTATATCCTAACCCTGCCAGAACCTCTGCAACTGTTAAAGTTGTATTAGTTGAAGGTGCGGCACTGGATGTTGTGGTGATGAACGCTGTAGGTCAGGTTGTAAAATCAGTAAAAACTGCTGGTACTGTAGGTGAAAATATGATTCGTGTTGATCTCGGAGGATTAGCTTCTGGTATTTACATGGTGACTATTAAAGCTGACGGTCACTCTACTACCAAAAAATTGATTGTAGAATAATTCTACCTTTCTTCTTAAAAAAAAGGCTGCTTATCTAAGCAGCCTTTTTTTTATGTGCTAATAATTTATTTCTGTAATGACAGGGCAAAACCTATTGCCAATTACTGTCTAAATGCCCTCATACATGCAGGTATGCAGCTATAAACCCTTAAAGGCGCAGGCATCAGAGGCTCTCAAGTCATAACTAGTTTGGCTTTTTGGTGAGGTTTTAGAAGGAAGAGTTTTCAGTTTAGTCCACCAGGTGTCATGCTTGCCTCGCGGATTTGGAGGCTTTTTGATATGCTTGATAAAGAAAGTAGTGTTCGTCGCATTATCCGCCTCAAGAAGGGATTAAGCACTCGATTTTCCTATTAATGAATCTGATCGCGGGAAAAGTCAGTGGGCTAACGAATCGCGTTTCGCCTATTCAACAGATTGCCCCGTAGACTCAAAAATTTCGACTTCAGCCAGGGCATTAAACAGGTAAATGGCGCCGGTACTAATTTCCCTGCAGCGGAAACGTTTTCGTATTTTTTCTCCTTTTTGAAAGACGCGGGTGCCATTATAAAGAAACACCGTGTTTTGCGGCAGATACTCTAGAAACACGTGACCATTTTGTTCGTCGTGGAGTTTGAGTGTTTTTAAAAGATGCTGATCTGTGCAGCTGGAAGCAGCGGGATTACTCATATAGCGCCGCAATGCTGCGAAAACTTCGAGTGGAAAAATATCAGTATTTAAAAAGGGTTGAATAAGAATCTTAAAATTGTTTTTCCACTCCTGTCCGTGTGGACTCACGCGGTCTCGGTGCTGATTCCAGGTCACCAGATGTGCTACCTCATGCACCAGAGTAATAAGAAAGGCATATTTATTGAGGTTATGATTAACAGTAATGATGTGATTCATACCGTTGCGCGGCGCAGTGTAGTCGCCCAGACGGGTGGACCGTTCTTTTTTAATCTTTAGTTTGAAATCAAATTCAATGATCCAGCGGGCCACCAAATCCACACTTTTTTCGGGCAGGTATTTTCGCAGGATTTCGGAATTCTTTTGATATTGAAGTGCTCTTAAGTCCACCCCTAAAAATAATTATCTTTAAAGTAAAAACGGTTTTCTAAGACGTAACTTTACAAACATTTATGAGTTGATGGAGACAAGGAAAATAATTAACTATATCACGGGATGGCTGGATGCTTATTCCGTTTCTTCGGGAACGAAAGGGTTTGTAGTCGGCATTTCCGGTGGAATTGACAGTGCAGTAACCTCTGCCTTGTGTGCCATGACGGGAAAACGAGTGATTGCAGTGAACATGCCCATTCGGCAAGACCCCGAACAGATAGAGCGGAGCAGAGCGCACATCAGTTGGTTACAGACGCACTATCAGAATGTTGAAGCAGCAGAAACCGACCTGAGTACTATCTTGAAAGCGTTTGAAGAAGCACTACCAGCGGAAATTCAGGATCAACTCGCCATGGCCAATACACGTGCCCGCATCCGCATGAGTGCTCTTTACGCCTATGCCAGTCACCACCAGATGCTGGTAGCGGGCACCGGAAATAAAATAGAGGATTTTGGCATCGGCTTTTTTACCAAGTACGGGGATGGAGGAGTAGATCTCAGTCCAATTGCAGATCTAACAAAGACAGAAGTATACGCCCTAGCGACGGAATTGGAGGTGATTCAAAGTATCCGCACTGCTGCACCCACTGATGGTTTGTTTGGGGAGTCCCGCACCGATGAAGATCAGATTGGCGCCTCTTATCCGGAGTTGGAATGGGCAATGGACTATGAAGAACGCAGTGACAAAGAGGTCCTCACAGAGCGTCAGGAAAAAGTGCTGGCGATTTATCAGAGTCGAAACCGGGCTAACCGTCACAAGATGGAGCCGATACCGGTCTGTCTACTACCAAAAGAATTAAAATAAAAATACAAGCCAATGTTTGGAAAATTAGGAGACATGATGGGAAAGCTTCAGGAAATGAAGCAGAGGGCTGACGAAGTCAAAGCCACTTTGGCCGCTATAAAACTGACAGCAGAAGGGGCAGGCGGCGATATTAAAATAGGGATTACCGGTGATCGAAAAGTGCTCAGTCTGCAGATCTCAGACGCACTGCAACACGGCAACAAACAGGAGCTGGAAGCGCAATTGCTTGCCACCATCAATAAAGCGCTTGTGGCAGCCGAGAAAGTAAATGAAGAAGAAATGAAAAAAGCAGCCGGGGGTATTTTGCCCGGACTCTAATTATGGCTTTAATTTTAGCAGTGAATGGCATGACGCCTGAAATGGGGATCAATTGTTTTGTTGCGCCAAACGCCACCATTGTCGGTGATGTGAAGATGGGGGATGATTGCAGTGTGTGGTTCAACGCCGTAATCAGGGGCGATGTCAATAGTATTCGCATTGGCAACAAAGTCAACATACAAGATGGTGCCGTGTTGCATTGTACCTATCAGAAAACAAAAGTGGATTTGGGAAACAATGTCTCGGTGGGCCACAATGCGATTGTTCATGGCTGCAAAGTGCACGACAATGTGCTCATTGGTATGGGCGCAATTGTTATGGATAATTGCGAAATCGGCAGCAATACTATAATTGCTGCTGGAGCGGTCGTAACAGAAGGAACAGTGGTGCCCTCGGGATGCATCTATGCGGGCGTGCCAGCAAAAAAAGTAAAGGATATTTCAGAAGAATTAATACATGGCGAAATTGACCGCATTGCGAACAATTACCTGATGTACAGTTCCTGGTTCAAACCTGAGAACTAACTGCCCTTAAAAACCGGTGCCCTTTTTTCCAGAAATGCGTTTACACCTTCGTTGTAATCATGTGTTTGTGCGCATTCTACTTGTAGTTCACCTTCCATCTGTAATTGTTGCTGCAAAGTATTATTCCAGGTACTGTTGAGTAATCGCTTCGTATTTCCGATAGCTTTTGTCGGCATGGCCGCGATTTTGATTGCACTGGAGAGACTTTCATTAAGTAAGTCCCCATCCTCAAACACTTTATATACCAATCCAAAACTTTTCGCATCTTCTGCGCTCAGCTTATCTCCAGTTATCATCAGGGCGCTTGCCAATTGCAGACCCACAAGGCGCGGAAGGGTAAAGGTTCCGCCACTGTCCGGCACCAGCCCAATCTTGCTGAAAGCCTGAATAAAGGAGGCCGAACGGGCTGCATACACAATATCGCAGGCCAGCGCAATATTTGCTCCCGCTCCTGCAGCAACGCCGTTAACTGCCGCGATTACCGGTTTTTCGAGACGGCGGATGGCGAGAATAATCGGATTATAATGCTCTTCGACAATTTTTTTAATGCCGGGACCATCTGGACTAATGGCTTCAGAAAGATCCTGCCCCGCGCAAAACGCCTTGCCCTCGCCTGTTATTAGCACAGCTCTTACGGAGTCGTCGCCTGCCGCTTTCTGCAGCAGGTCAATCAGCTCAAGGGCCATGGCCCGGTTAAAACTGTTAAACTTATCAGGTCGGTTAAGTCTGATGATAAGGACCTGTTCTTTTTTTTCGGATACGATAGACGACATATAAAAATATTAAAAGCCAAACTGGCAGAAGTGGTGATCGAGCTGTTTAGTTCGTGACGAGCTCCAGTGGCGAAGGGACATCTTGCTACTACTAGGATATCCCTCATTTGCTAGTACCTCAAGATCGCCGTATGTGTACTTTATGATTTTTAGAATCATACCTATTTTATTTTTTTCAAACCTTCGCCTTTCGCTAATTTTTGCTTCAGCGAAGTTTGACAGGTGACACTTAAATTCGGCCCCATCTATTAGCTCTTTTTTGGTAGACCGACCAGATAAAGAGGCGAATTAATGCGTTTACCTCTCGCTTTATAAAGGTAGACGATTAGAAGTCGTTACTGAGCTGATTAGTGGCCTTTTGAAGGATTTCAAATGCATTTTCAGCCATCAGGTTTTCCTTATCCAGTGTTGGATTAATTTCCACCATTTCAAAGCAGCAGATTTTTTTACTCCGCATAATGTAGTAGATAAGATTTCCTGCTTCTTTTTCTGTGATGCCATTGGGTACCGGAGTACCCGTTCCGCTGGAGATACGGGAGTCCATGCTATCCACATCAAAGCTTACATAAATAATATCGCAATGATCCAGGTAGTTGAGTGAATCGATGGCGACCCGTTCCACTGCTTTTTTACGGATTTCCTGAAGCGTAAAAACACGTACTTTGTTCTTTTTGATGAGGTAGTCTTCAGGTGGTTCAAAGTCCCGTAAGGCAATGTATACCAGGTCATTATATCTGATTTTCGGACAAATGTCCCCCAGATTTTTTAGTTTTTCCCAATATTCAATCGTTTCATCATCCGGTTTATTTTGCTGCCGGTCCTTATTATCTTCACCGAGGATACAGCAGATCGGCATTCCGTGCATGTTTCCACTGGGCGTTGTGTAGGGTGAATGGAGGTCCGCATGCGCATCAATCCAGATCACCCCGAGTTTCTTATTTGGATAGGCCATTTTGATGCCGGAAATCGTTCCCAGAGCGGAACTGTGGTCGCCGGCCAGCACGATTGGAATCTCCTCTGCCTTCAGTGTTTTACAAATTTCTTTGCTTATGCGGTCGTTGAGGTTGTAAATGCCTTTGATTCGTTTAGCATAATCATGCACCACGGGCTCGAGTAGCAAATTGTTTTCGTTGGGAATTTCGACGGATTTGAAACGTTTAAAAAACGGACTTCCGAAGTCTAGCGCAGCAATTTTAATGGCATCCACTCCCATACTGGAGCCTCTGGTACCTGCACCGATTTCCGATTTGACTTCAACTATTTTTATCGGTTTTATCATAAATTCTGTAACAATAGACTGTATTTAGTAGTAAATTTGTATATCCGGTTAACTTACATTGAAACTTTTTTACTAATCTGACTAACTTACTTTCAACACATGGATAATTTGTATTCTACCCTCATCAATCAGACCTTTAATTTTCCCCAGGAAAGTTTCGAGGTGAAAGATGATGAATTATATTTTAATGATATACCGCTTATGGATGTCATTAAGCAATACGGCACCCCTTTGCGTATCACCTACTTGCCAAAGATAGGTTCGCAGATCCAGAAAGCTAAGCGTTTGTTTAATGTCGCCATGGCCAAAGTTGATTACAAAGGGAAGTACATCTATTGTTATTGTACAAAGAGTTCTCACTTCAGTTTTGTGCTGGATGAGGTGTTGCGGAATGAAGTTCACATCGAGACCTCATCGACTTTCGACCTGCAGATTATCAAAGAACAGTTTCAAAAGAAAACGTTAAACAAAGATACGTATATTATTTGTAACGGCTACAAGCGGACGGCTTATAAGCAGTCGATTACAGACTTAATTAACGATGGATTTAATGTCATTCCTGTGCTGGATCACCTAGACGAAGTTGATTATTACAAAAAACATTGTAAAGCCGATGTCGTTAATCTGGGTATCCGAATCAGCACCGAAGAAGAACCGAGTTTTACTTTTTACACCAGTCGCCTTGGGATTCGCAACAGTGAGATCATGAGTCTGTATGAGGACAAGATTAAGACCAATCCGAAATTCAAACTGAAGCTTCTTCATTTCTTCATCAATACTGGGATTAAAGACACGATTTATTACTGGACGGAGTTGAACAAGTGTCTCCACATCTACAAAGAACTTAAGGCAGTTTGTCCAGAGTTGGACAGTCTCAATATTGGCGGGGGCATGCCGATTCGCACCTCTTTAGGCTTTGATTATGATTACGAATACATGATTGAGGAGATTGTTGAGCAGATTAAAGTGTTTTGTGACCAGCATGATATTGCAGAGCCGAATATCTTCACGGAGTTCGGATCATACACGGTTGGAGAAAGTGGGGCGACCCTTTATTCCATCATTGATCAGAAGCAGCAGAATGACCGGGAGACCTGGTATATGATTGACAGTTCTTTTATTACTACGCTTCCGGATACCTGGGGGATCAACCAGCGGTTCATTTTGCTAGCAATCAATAACTGGAATAAGCCGTACATTCCCGTGAATTTGGGGGGACTCACCTGTGACAGTATGGATTATTACAATACAGAAGCCCACACCAATCAGGTCTTTTTGCCGGTTCTGGAGAAGAATCAGAAAAAGCCCCAGTATGTTGGCTTTTTCCATACCGGGGCCTATCAGGAAGCGCTGAGTGGCTATGGTGGTACCCAGCATTGCCTCATTCCCGCACCTAAACACGTGCTGATTGACAGGGATGAGGACGGTTCGCTGACCACACGGTTGTTTGCCAAGGAACAAAGCTATAAGAGCATGTTAAAAATCCTGGGCTATTGAAGTTTAGGGCACTAAAAAACAGGGTTTTGTAACCTGTTCACTTTTTCTGAAAATATTTGATTTATCAGGCCTTTCAACGTTTTGCTTTGGCAGGCTTATTTATAACTTTACATGTTTATACATAGGATTTTATGGCAATATTCGACTTCTTAACGCAGGACATAGCGATTGACCTTGGTACAGCAAATACCATCATTATCAGTAATGATAAAGTGGTTGTAGATGAGCCCAGTATTGTGGCGAGGGACAGAACGAATGGTCGGATTATTGCGGTAGGACGTTCTGCGCAGATGATGCATGGAAAAACCCACGAAAACATTAAAACCATCCGTCCTTTAAAAGATGGGGTGATTGCCGATTTTCAAGCAGCTGAAGAAATGATAAAGGGCATGATTAAGATGATTAATCCTGGCAATCGTTTCTTCAAACCTTCACTTCGGATGGTGGTTTGTATTCCAAGTGGTATCACAGAGGTGGAGAAGCGTGCGGTTCGCGACAGTTGTGAACACGCAGGCGCCAAGGAGGTCTACATGATTCATGAACCAATGGCGGCAGCCATCGGTATGGGTATTGACGTGGAAGAGCCCATGGGGAATATGATTATTGATATTGGCGGTGGTACTTCAGAGATTGCCGTGATTGCCCTAGGGGGCATTGTCTGCGATAAAAGTACGCGAATTGCGGGTGATGACTTTAATGCGAATATTGAAGAGTACATGCGTCGTCAGCACAACATTCTCATTGGGGAACGCAGTGCTGAGCGCGTGAAAATTGAAGTTGGTGCTGCGATGACGGAAATTGAAAATCCCCCGCAAGATTACGCTGTTCAGGGTCGTGACTTAATGAGTGGTATTCCCAAAGAAGTTTACATCAGTTATGTAGAGATTGCACATTGTCTTGATAAATCCATTTCAAAGATTGAAGAGGCGATTCTAAACGCGCTGGAGATGACACCGCCAGAACTGGCTGCCGATATCTACCGCAAGGGTATTTTTATGGCTGGCGGGGGTTCACTGTTGCGGGGACTTGACAAACGTATTTCCCTGAAGACAAAGTTGCCGGTGCATGTGTGCGAGGATCCGCTGCGCGCCGTGGCTAGGGGGACAGGAATTGCACTTAAGAATGTTCACAAATTCCCTTTCCTAATTAAATAAAAAAAGGAACTGGTCCTAAATTAGAGCGTTAAACAGCAGCACATTTCTTTTATACTCAGGGAATAAGAATTCAAAGGCATGAAGAATCTGTTTGCATTTCTGATACGGCACAATTTCATTTTTGCCTTTTTATTTTTCCTAGTTGTCTGTATCTGGCTTATGGTGCAGCACAATGGCTATCAAGGTTCGCGCGTCCTTAATTCAAGTAATGAAGTAGTTGCCGGGGTATATCAGAGCGCTGCCAATACAAAAGAATATTTTTCACTGCGGCAGGAAAACGAAAAGCTCGCCAATGAAAATGCAATTCTTAGAAATTTACTTCGTTCAAATTACGCCACTATTCCTTTGAAAGTATATACACGGAATGACACGCTCTACAAACAACAGTACTCCTATACCAGCGCTAAGGTGGTGAATTCCTCTGTGAACAAGCGGAGGAACTTTCTAACGCTGAATGCCGGTATAGATAAAGGTCTTCGACAGGACATGGCCGTAATGACTAGCGATGGCATTGTAGGAATCATTTCTAACGTCAGTGAAAATTTCTCAAGCGCCATGAGTTTATTACACAAAGATGTCCGCGTTAACTGTCAGCTAAAAAAAGATGGCAGCTACGGACCCTTGGTGTGGGATGGCGTGGATTATCGTTTTTGCCAATTAAATGATATTCCAACGCATTCAAAAATTACCAAAGGTGATACCGTTGTGACCAGTGAACTGTCAGGCATTTTTCCTGAGGGTTTAATGGTCGGCACGGTCGAGAGTTATGAGCGGCGCCCGAACGAATCCTTTTACACAGCGCAGGTGCGCTTGAGTGCCGATTTAAAAAAGGCAAATCACGTCTATGTGATTACCAATAGGTTTAAGAACGAACGCGACTCTCTGGAGACGGCAAATCAGAAACAAGTTGACGACTGAGATTATAAAAAATAGTATTCGATTTATCCTGCTGGTCCTTCTGCAGGTAATAGTCATTCAGAATATACATCTGGGGAGCTACATTATCTTGCTGCCATACGTGATGGTCATTATTTTATTGCCATTTGAGACCAATAAACTCGTTGTTCTGATTTTAGCTTTTCTTTTAGGCGCTGTGGTTGATTATTTTTATGATTCCTCTGGACTGCATGCTGCAGCTTGCACCACGCTTGGTTTTTCAAGGTATTATGTGCTAAAATACATTTCCCCGCGTGAAGGCTATGAAAGTGGCGTTGCGCCTACAGTTGACGAGATGGGACTGGAGTGGTTCTTGCGGTATGCCGGAACTCTGGTGCTGCTTCATCACCTCACTTTGTTTTATCTGGAGGTTTTTCGTTTTTCTGAATTTTTTAGCACGTTTCTGCGCGTCATTTTGAGCAGCGTGGGGACCTTTGCGTTGATGTATCTGATTCAGTTTTTATTTTTTACAAGGCTCCGTCGCGCATGAGCTCCCATTCCCATTTAGCAGATCGTAAATTAATTATCGGTGGGTTTTTCACCTTGGTGATGCTGATCTACATCTGCCGGTTATTTTACATACAGTTGATTGATGATCAATACAAACTGGATGCGCAAAATAATGCTCTGCGCAGAATTACTGAGTATCCCGTTCGCGGATATATTTATGACCGGAATGGGAAGCTGCTTGTATTTAATGAACCTTCTTACGATTTGATGATTATTCCCCGTGAAACTAAAGGTTGTGATACGGTTTCGCTTTGTGAGGTTCTTCAAATGACGAGGGTAGAGTATCTGAAACGCTACAAAAAAGCCTGTCAGGCCCCAAATTCGCCAAGACGGGAGAGTATCTTTGAGAAACAAATGTCTGCACGCACCTATGCTGCGTTGCAGGAAAAACTATACCGATTCAAAGGCTTTTTTGTGCAGAAAAGAACGGTTCGCAAATACCCTCGTCCCATTGCCGCACATTTACTCGGTTATGTGGGTGAGGTCAGTAAAGAGAAAGCGGAAAAAGACCCCTATTACCATGAAGGGGATTATATTGGGATATCGGGTATTGAAAAAAGTTACGAAGAAGTCCTCAGGGGCAGAAAGGGAACGCAGGTTGCCATCACAAATGTCCACAATAAAACCGTGGGTCGTTACATGGAGGGAAAGTATGATACTGCGGCAATTGCCGGCAAGCCCTTGTATTGCAGTATTGATATGGATCTTCAGGAATATGGAGAAACCTTACTGAAAAATAAAAAGGGCGCTGTTGTTGCCATTGAACCTTCAACGGGTGAAATTTTATGTCTGATTTCCAGCCCCGGCTACGATCCGAACTTGTTGGTTGGGGGAAAAGAACGTTCAAAGAATTTTACAAAACTGTATTATGATAGCCTGGATCTTCCGCTTTTTAATCGGGCGCTGACAGCCATGTATCCTCCGGGTTCTATATTTAAATTAATTGACGCGTTGATTGCGCAGGACGATGGTTTAATCAAACGTTCCACCAGTTATCCCTGCGCAAGGGGATATCCCCCAATGGGAGGCAAGCCAAAATGCCATCCACACGCAGGGGTTGACTTGGTTGGCTCAGTCGCACAGTCCTGCAACTCCTATTACAGTTATGTGTTCCGAGAGATTGTGGACCAGAAGAAGTACCCTCATTTCATTGACGGGTACAATCATTGGCGCGATAAAGTCATGACCTTTGGTCCAGGCACGCGACTAGGATCAGACTTGCCATTTGATAAACCGGGCAATGTTCCATCTGCGAAATACTACGATAAGATTTTTGGAAAAAATGGATGGAGAAGTAATACCATTGTCTCCCTTGGAATCGGACAGGCGGAGTTAACACTCGTGCCTCTGCAGATGGCGAATGTGGTAGCAGCTATTGCTAACCGGGGCTTTTATTACACACCACACTGCGTAAAAGGGATTGGGAACGAAAAAGAAATTGACGCGCGTTTCCGCTTAAAACATTTGGTGGGTGTGCAAAATCAGGAAGCCTACACGAATGTGATTGATGGCATGCAAATGTGTTTGGACGCCGGTACTGGTTACGCTTCGCGCGTCAAGGATATTGTCATCTGCGGGAAGACAGGTACTGCGCAGAATCCACATGGGAAGGATCATGCCGTTTTTCTGGCATTCGCACCGCGTGAAAAGCCGCAAATCGCCATTGCCTGCATCATAGAGAATGCGGGCTTTGGTGGGGTTTGGAGCGCTCCCGTCGTGACCCTCATGATTGAGCACTACCTAAAAGGAAAAACAGACCGACCGGAACTTGAAAAACGAATCTTGGAGGCTGATCTTATTCATAATAAATCTTTACTGGTGGTAAAACAATAAGGATGGCAAGAAATGACAACGACGTATTTTATGGTGTGGACCGGACAACCGTGCTCATCTACGTTCTGCTCGTCATTATGGGCTGGCTTAATATCTATGCGGCTGTGTTTAATGAGGAGCATCAAAATATTTTTGACACTACTCAGAAGTATGGAAAGCAACTGATTTGGATATCAGGTGCTGCGATCATAGCGTTCAGTATTTTACTGATTGATGCCAATTTTTACACTGCTTTTTCCTATTTCTTTTACGGTTTTTTTCTACTCGCCAATATTCTTGTTATCTGGCTGGGTCGGGAAGTGAAGGGAAGCCGCTCCTGGTATAGGTTTGGTGATTTCGGTATCCAACCAGCAGAGTTCATGAAGTTTGCGACCAACTTGGCTATGGCCAAATTTCTTAGTAATCAGAATTTGTTGGTGTCGGACCGCATCCGACTTCGTTTGCGTGATCTCATCAAGCATTATGGCAGTACCCTTCTGGCACTTGCCTTAATTATGGTACCTCTGTTGCTCATTAAGATTCTTCAGGATGAGACGGGACTGGCCATTGTCTTTATCGCATTCATAATCGTGCTTTACCGAGAGGGATTAAGTGTTAATTTTTTAATCTTCGGAATTCTTGCCGCCATTCTTTTTGTTCTGGCACTTATTATTCCTTCCCTCAGTCTGCTCATCACGCTGGCCATCATTGGAGCCAGTTCGTTTCTGTTTGTGAAACGTAACCGAAAGAGTGTCATTATTATCTTACTCATATATGGCGCCGCCGCCGGCGTCGTCCTCGGCACCAACTATGTTTACAATCACCTCGAATCCCATCAGAAGGTCAGAATAGACGTATTACTGGGCAGAGGGACGGTTAATTTAAAAAAAGAAGGCTACAATGTTAATCAGG
>CALPON020000030.1 GCA_943325195.2 Sphingobacterium thalpophilum
AGTAAGAGCGTCTGATGCTGACTGTGAATGTCAATAATTTTTTCTGCCAATATTTTTAAGGCAGAGAGGCTTACCACACTGTCATTGAGAAAACTGCGGGACTTGCCTTCCGGACTAATTTCTCGGCGTAGGATAATGGAAGCCTCCGGTTCAATGTCCTGCTCGGAAAAAAAACTCTGAAGGTCCAGTTTTCCAACATCAAACTCCGCTTCAACAATGCATTTTCGGGTTTTATTCTGAAGGGCAGCCTGTTCCGCACGTTTTCCCAAAGCAAGACCCAAAGCCTCCAGAAAAATCGATTTTCCGGCGCCAGTCTCGCCAGTAATGACGGTAAGGTGTCCCGGAAAAGTAACATCCATTTCATTAATCAGTGCAAAATTGCTGATGTGCAGTCTTTTTAGCATGTGGCCAAGTTCGGAAAATTGCGCTGCTAAAAAAAACAGGTTTAGGCCCCAGATTTCAACACTCCCCTCACTCAGCCGAAACGGGTTTTGAGTGCTCCAAAAAGTCTAATCGCTAATTTATCTGGATTCGACCCAACGTCTGGCTCCTCGCCTGCGTAATTACAATAAACCACCTTTAGTCCATTCAACGATGAGGCAATTAAAGATTACCAAACAGATTACGAACAGGGAAACGGCCTCCTTGGACATGTACCTACAAGACATAGGCCGGGTTGAACTGATTACCGCACAAGATGAAGTTACGCTGGCGCAGCGGATCCGAGCAGGAGATCAGGAGGCTTTAGACAAATTAGTGCGCGCGAACTTGCGCTTTGTCGTGTCAGTTAGTAAGCAATACCAAAACCAAGGCCTAAGTCTTCCGGACTTGATTAATGAAGGCAATATCGGCCTTATTAAAGCGGCCCAACGTTTTGACGAGACAAGGGGCTTTAAATTTATTTCATATGCCGTTTGGTGGATACGGCAAAGCATTCTGCAAGCATTAGCAGAACAAAGCCGCATCGTGCGCCTTCCTCTGAACAAAATCGGTGCTATTAATAAAATTAATAAGACCCTTTCCAAACTTGAACAGGATTTGGAGCGGGAGCCAAGCTATGAAGAAGTCAGTGAGTTGCTTCAAATGGCGCCGCAGGATATTTCTGATACGATGCGGAACCAAAGTCGTCACCTGAGCATGGACGCCCCCCTTGGCAACGCAGAGGATGGGGGAAATCTTTATGACCTACTGACCAACGAGTCTTCGCAAAATCCAGACAAGCTGCTGGTAAGGGAAAGTCTGCAAATGGAAATTTATCGCTCCCTCTCCACACTGACAGAAAGAGAAGCGGATGTAGTGAAGTTGTTTTTCGGACTCAGCGGTCGGCACTCCCATTCACTTGAAGAAATTGCCGAAAAAGTCGGGTTGACGCGTGAAAGAGTCCGTCAGATTAAAGAAAAAGCGGTCCGGAGATTAAAACATGGTTCCCGCAGTCGCCTGCTCAGGGCCTACCTCGGTTAAACATCCAACAATCAAGAACCGCTTTTTAGGCGGTTTTTTTTATTCTCCGCTGATTAAACGACTCTTCACTCGCCTTCTGAGGCGAAAGTGCAAGAGCCTCCGGTTTAATTAAGACTTGCCTGTTTAGAAGATTAGGGGAAAAGGTCTGCCAGGTGTTCCGTCTGAGGATATCTTTAAAGCGTTATGAAAAAATCGGCGCTTTTTTTGTTTTGCTTTGCATTCCACAGCTTCTATTCACAGGAAGATACGGTGAAAGTTGGACTGCAATTATCCCCTGAAAAACAGGCGGAGGAATTCTATAATCAGGGCATAGTGGCGCTTAAAGCCCTTGATTTGCCTGCTGCCGAAGAGCTCTTTGGTAAAAGTCTGCAGTTGCGACCTGATTTTGAAAAAGCTTTAAATAACCGGGCAATCGTCTATACACAACAGAAAAAGTATAACGAGGGGGTGCGCGACCTGAACCACTCACTCCTGCTGAATAGCGCCAACAGTGACACCTGGTTTAATAAAAGCCTGCTGTATTTTAATCTAAATCTACGAGACAGCCAGGAGGTGGCGCTCGACCGCTGTCTGCGTCTCAATCACGATCACGCCGAGGCGGCCTATCACAAAGGCGTCCTTTTATTTGACGCGCGGGACTATGACAAATCGATTAACTATTTTAGTATTGCGATTGCCACTGATCGGCGACATGCCTATGCCTACAACGACAGGGGAAGTGCCCGACGCGAAAAAGGTGATTATGCCGCAGCCATCTCAGATTATGAAAAAGCCTTGATTTTAGACAGCAGTCTTGCCTTTATTCACAACAATATAGGTTCCTGTTACCGAATCAGTAAGAATTATTCCAAAGCGCTTCAAGCATACGATGCCGCTCTGCGTATTGACCCCAGCTATCTCACCGCACTGCTCAACAGAGGGGTCGCGTATTTAGAAAACAATAACATACGCGCCGCTCGACAAGACTTTGAGAAAGTACTAAGCACCGATCCGAAAAACTCGTTCGCGTACAATAACCTTGCCTCCATTGCCATTCGTGAAAAAGACTATACTGAAGCGAAACGGCTTAGTACCCAAGCACTTGAGCTGGACGAAAAAAATGGTGCAGCCTACTATAACCGAGGCATTGCCAGACAGATGCTGAGGGAGGAACAGGGTTGTTGTAGTGACTGGAAAAAAGCCCGCGAGCTGGGCGTGGTGGCCGCAAAAGCATTTATTTACGCTAGTTGTACAGAATAATGATGAAAAAGATAGTTTGCCTGCTGATATGTCTAACGGCAATGTGGCCATACGCACAAAACCTAGAATTTGAAAAAGCCAATTTTCCAAACCAGAAAGAAGAGTTAAGAGAGGCCCTAAAGAAACTGGAGCAGGGTGCAGAATTGTATCAGGCCGGGCGCAACGAACTCGAAGAACAACGCCGACAATTTGTGATGGAAAACAAATTCCTCCCGATGAGCCTGCACGATTATCAACGTGCTGGTTACCAGCAGTTTAAGTCGGCAACACCTGCTCTATTGGAAGCGCTACGTTTTAATCCCAGAAATGCGGCGGTGAATTACATGTTGGGAGTCATGCTGCTGTTTCAAGAACCGCTTAGTAAACAGACTTTGCGATGCCTTGAGGATGCGATTGCTCTGAAAGGTAGCATTGATCCTGATGCAGAATATTGGCTAGCATGGGCTTGTCATTTAAACAGCAAATGGGACGAAGCTCGTCATCATTATGAAAGCTATTTAAAGTCAATCAATACGCGTTTAAAGAGTAATCAGCTTATTTTGGAGGATGTCCAGAAAAAAATGGCGGAGTGCGAGGTGGGTAAAAAACTGAGCTCCCGACCAGAACGCGTTTTTGTCGATAACCTGGGTCCAACCATCAACACCGCCTTTCCGGAATATGGTCCTAGCATTTCAGCGGATGAGGAGAAGATTTTCTTTACCTCCCGTCGCTCAACGAGCGTGGGTGGAAAAAAAGACCAGTCTGACAATGCTTATTTCGAGGATGTATACAATTCTCTTAAAATCAATGGCCAGTGGCAGGCTGCAAAGACCCTGAGTAAAAATGTGAATTCAGAGGGACACGATGCAACAGCCGGTCTTTCACCAGACGGTTCCAAACTGTATATTTTCCGGAGCACACCCATGGATGGTGGCGACTTATACGAAAGTACGTTGCTAGGCCTAGATTGGGAACCACCTGTTCGCCTCAATAAGTTCATCAATACTCGGTATCACGAAAGCAATGTGAGCCTCAACTTTGATGGACGGCGGATGTACTTCGTCAGCCGGAAAGATATGGGTTTTGGTTGCTCAGATATTTATTACAGCGATATGGATGCCTCGGGCCAATGGGGTCCGGCCAAGAACGCTGGGCCAGTAATTAATACCAAATATCCCGAAGACGGAGCGTTTATGCATCCGGATGGTACAAGCCTTTATTTCAGTAGCAAGGGGCATGGCTCCATGGGCGGCTACGATATCTTTAAGAGTGTTTTAGTGAACGGCAAATGGCAGGAGCCGGTGAATTTGGGTTATCCAATAAATGGTCCGGATGACGATGTGTTTTTTGTCGTGAGTGGCAGTGGCAATCGCGCATATTTCTCGTCCTCCAAGCCGGGCGGGTATGGTGAGAGTGATTTATACAAGATCACCTTTTTAGGCTCCGAGAAGCAGCCGCTTGCTAATACAGCAGATCAGTTAATTGGCATGCGTGCAGTGCCGGTGGGTAATTATAAAACACAGGACACCATTGGACAGAGTTCGGCGCACCTGACCTTGCTGAAGGGAGTGGTAAGGGACGAGAAGTCGAGTAAGCTTTTAGAAGCAACCATTGACCTCGTAGATAATGAGAAGAATGAGGTTCTGGCCACCTTCAAAAACAATAGTAGCACGGGCAAGTACTTGGTGACGCTTCCAAGCGGAAAGAATTACGGAATGGTGGTGAGGGCTCCCGGCTATCTGTTCCATTCAGAGAACTTTTTATTACCTGCAGCGATGGAGTTTCAGGAATTTGTATTGGACTTCGAAATGAAGAAACTAGAGATTGGAAGTACAATCGCCCTTAGGAACATCTTTTTTGATTCGGACATGGCCAACATCCGTCCAGAGTCGGAAAGCGAGTTAAGTCGTTTAATTAAGCTTTTGAGAGAGAATGCTGGAACCCGGATAGAGGTTGCGAGTCATACCGACGATCAAGGCAGCAGTGAATTTAATCAGAAGTTAAGCGAGCAGCGCTCAGCGAATGTTGTGGCTTATTTGGTTGCCAAGGGTATTTCGTCAAAACTATTGAGTTCAAAAGGATATGGAGAGAGTCTACCCATTGCGCCGAATGAGACAGAAGATGGGCGCCAAAAGAACCGCCGCACAGAGTTTAAGGTTCTGGGAAGATGAATTCCTTATCCAACAAACACTTTCAATAAAGTAACTGGTAGCGCCCCCTTACCTTCTTTCGTCTTATCCTAAACAGGACGGAGGCTTTATTGCCGGCTAAAAACAAATGGTCTTCTTTGTGCCTATGGAGTCTCCCCATCTCAGATTCACTCACATTTTGGCGCAGCCTTGTCCGGCCCTGGCGATCCTGTCCACCCCCCCCCTCTCTGGTTTTAGGACAGTGTCCGCATCTTTTTAAGCGAACTCTCGCCGCCCCCTCCTCTCTCTGTGCCCAAAACTATCCCGCATGTTCACATGACCATCCCTGCCTCTAATCTTATAAACCCTCAACCCCCATATCTCCTTGCGCCCCTTTTTATTCAATCTGGAGCCGAGATAATCATTGCAAAAAACCAGCGGCGTTCCACGTGAAACAACCTTCTTGCCCCAGCCACAAACAACCAAATTTTTTGGCGGCTCTTTCTTGTTGCAGAGCGACGCGTCCCAACTTGGGCACATTCGACAATTTGTTTGCACAGACAAGCATCAAACCCCTGAGCCATTGCACCAAAAGGTCTAGCCTGATCTCTGTCGAAATTAAAGCGGGGCCATGGGCACGTAAGAAGAATAGTCGATAAAAGAGCGCAGTGTGCTGACATTGGAGTTCTTGTTCTACGTGAAACCATGCGCAAACTTTAGCAGAAAATCTGGTGTTCGAACACACCCTCCCAAGAACCCACAGGACTTTTACGACATTCCAGGAATTTTTCAAGGCTTCAGCACCCGCCTCAGAATAGCCCAGTGCTTCCGAGCTCCTGGTCCTTAACATGTCTATTGGACGCCCATTCAATATCGCCTAATGACATCCACATTCTATTTTGAATCCACAGTGGTTCCACGTGCAACCGCTGCCACTAAAGTCTTGGGCAGCGCAGACCGTTAAGGAAACCGGAAAGGTACTTAATATGACCCGTGTTATACTTCCCACTTAGCATGATTTTAATTAGGTTCCAGGAAGTTGCTCAGCATTCAGATCTCGACTTAGCATAGCCCACTGCTCAGGTTCTCCTGGTCCTTAACGTGTCTATTGGGCGCCCATTCACTATCGCCTATTGACATCCACATTCTATTTTGAATCCACAGTGGTTCCACGTGCAACCGCTGCCACTAAAGTGGTGGGTGCCTTAGTAACAGAATCAAGGGTCTGTATAATAAAAAAGGCGGTCCGTTTGGACCGCCGCAACACCCGGAGGAATTATAATCTATTTAAATACATAAATGACGCTGCTGTACTGACCAGCGTTTTTAGCAGCTAAATTGGAGCGCAGTCCATTAAGGAAAGCGGAAGGGTATTTTATCCGCCCCGTCTTATACTTCTCACTTAACATGCTCACGTAAAAGCTATCGAATTTCATTGGGTGCATTGCTTCTAATTTGAATCCAGCGCGCGTCATCAATGCTTCAATAGTACTCGGCTCAAAATGATACAGATGGCGCGGCACATCATATGCGGCCCAGTTTTCTTGATAATGTTTGGCATCGTAGCTTTGGTGATTAGGCACCGCAATGACAATTACCCCATCGCGCATCAATTTAGTGCGGAAGAAGGCTAAGGTTGCATCCAGATCCGTAACATGCTCGAGGACGTGCCACAGGGTAATTGCATTAAATTTTGAATCAGCACTCTTTTGTTCCAGCACCAGCTTATTTTCCGAAACGTTCAGGCCCGATTCAAATGCAATTTTTCTAGCGCCCTTATCTGGCTCCATACCAAAACCTTTCCAACCATGGCGGACACAGTAGTCTAAAAAATAACCAGTACCGCATCCGTAATCCAACACGGTTCCACGTGAAACATAAGTGCCAAGTAGTTCTAGTTTCTGCTTTAAGGTCCGGTTGCGGACCTTGTGATACAGTTGACTAATCAAGCCTTTTTTGGTGTCAGAATGAGAAATGTAGTTGTCTGACTGGTAGTAGCGTCCAAGGTCCTGATCATCTGGACGAGGATTTGTGAATTTAAACTTACAGGAATCGCAGCTCACAATTGTGAACGCTTCTCCCGAGACCGTGTGGTCTTTACAACTAATAAATGGTGTGAATTTGTTTTCCCCACAAACGGGACAGGCGCTGTATGTATACATAATTTGATGAATGTTAACGTCCAAGGTGTATCAGTAAGACCGATACATCGGAAGGGGTAATGCCGCTAATGCGACTGGCCTGACCAATTGTGGCTGGACGAAACTTACCCAACTTTTCCCGTGCCTCGGCACCTAATCCCCCGATCTGAGAAAAGTCAAAATCAGCCGGGACCTTATAATCCTCGAGTCGTCTTAACTTGTCGGCATTTTCTTTCTCCCGCTCAATGTAGCCTTCGTATTTCATGAGTATTTCTGCCTGCATCCGGACTTCGTCACTGTATTCAGAAATAGAAGTCATTAGTTCGGGATCTGCGGACATCATATCTACGATGCTGATATTTGGGCGGGACAAAATATTACTGTAACGAATCTTTTGAGTCAGCGGGGCAGAGCCCTTAGATTCTAAAAAGGAATTCCAGACATCCGGACTGCCACTTGTATTTTTAAAAAAGGAAATAATGGAATCGGCAGAAGTCACTTTCTGACGAACCGCCTTGAGCCGACCTTCTGAAGCTAACCCGATTTCATGTGCGAGCGGGGTGAGACGGACATCCGCATTATCTTGACGAAGTAATAATCGATATTCGGCACGACTCGTAAACATACGATAAGGTTCGTCAGTCCCTTTTGTCACCAAATCGTCAATCAAAACGCCAATATAGGCCTCATAACGATTGAGTACCAAGGCTGGTTTTTCATTTATTTTTAAATGGGCGTTAATACCGGCCATTAAGCCTTGTCCAGCCGCTTCTTCGTAACCCGTGGTCCCGTTTATCTGTCCCGCGAAATACAAACCGCTGATTAACCTTGTCTCCAAAGTCAAGTGCAATTGCGTAGGAGGAAAATAATCGTATTCGATGGCATAACCCGGACGAAACATTTTCGCTTTTTCTAGCCCAGGAATTAATTGCAAGGCTTTCATCTGCACGTCTTCCGGGAGCGAACTGGAAAAACCATTCAAATAAATCTCTACCGTGTTCCAGCCCTCCGGTTCCACAAATAACTGATGTCGATCGCGTTCACTGAAGCGGGTAATTTTATCTTCGATACTTGGACAGTAGCGAGGGCCTAAACCCTGAATGCGGCCCTGAAACATCGGCGATTTTTCAAAACCTATCTTCAGCGCCTCATGCACATTAGTATTTGTGTAAGTAACAAAGCAAGGCTTTTGCTTCAATGTGGAGCCTTTCTCAAAGGGGGAAGTTCCTGGTAAATAAGAAAATTTCTCAGGCTGCTCATCGCCACCTTGTGCCTCCATTTTGGAATAGTCTAAGGAGCGGCCATCGATGCGGGGAGGAGTTCCAGTCTTCATACGGCCACTTTCAAATCCTATTTGGACCAGTTGTTCCGTTATCCCGTGGCTGGCAGATTCTCCAGTCCGCCCACCGCCTATTTGTTTTTCTCCAATATGAATGATTCCATTCAAGAATGTTCCATTGGTCAGTACAACTGCTTTTGCATGAAATCTGATGCCCATTCCTGTTATGACACCGGCGACTGATTTTCCATCCTCAGACAAGATGAGCTGCCTGACCATGTCTTGCCAAAAATCAACATTCGGAGTCTGTTCCAACATTTCACGCCAGGTGTTGGCAAATAGCATCCGGTCATTTTGAGTGCGGGGACTCCACATGGCGGGTCCCTTTGAGCGGTTCAGCATTCTAAACTGGATGGCACTTTTATCGGACACAATACCAGAATAGCCACCCATGGCATCTATTTCACGAACAATTTGTCCCTTGGCAATACCGCCCATAGCGGGGTTACAACTCATCTGGGCAATCGTCTGCATATTCATGGTGATGAGCAGTACTTTTGAACCCATATTGGCTGCAGCTGCAGCGGCTTCGCAACCGGCATGCCCTGCACCAACGACAATTATGTCATAATAATTTTGCAATTGTGCTGCAAAGATAGGTATTCCGGAGGGTAATTAACAGACAAATGCAGCTTATTCGACAGCCTCTTCGAGTTTGTTAATTTTAACTGCTGAGAACTTTCCACTCTGTACCTGTAAAACAACTCCATCTGCATTCAAAACAAAGAAGTAGGGTACTTTATTGTCGTCTATGGACAATCCTTTTTGCACAAGACTGATGTCTGTTTTTTCAGTGTCCATGATATATTGCCACAAACGCGGGTCTGTGTCTTTTTTAAATTCATCGGCGAAACGCTTAAAACCATTAATCATCGGAATAAAGATAAAATTGACATCATAAACATCAGCAAGGTCTATTCCCTTTGATGTTTCATTCTGATCCTTGATAAAGGCATTAATCAGTGGATTCAGCCATTTTTTTAAATCATCCTCGGCCTGCCGGTGAAAGGCGACAGCAAGCACGGTATATTTTTTATTCTTTATTGGTAAAGTGATGTTTTCATCATTCAACGTTTTACCCTGAACGGTAGGAAAGGTTTTTCCTATCTGTCCGCTCAAGACCAAAGAACTGACTACTGATACTATAAATAATACAGTCTTCATACCATTAAATATCTATTTTAACTATTCTATCCTGATGTCTCCCCCCCTCAAAAGCTGTATCTAAAAAAAGATCACAACAGGCGCAGGCAGATTCAAAGGAAATATAACGAGCAGGTAAAACAAGAATATTTGCATCGTTATGCTGACGCGCTAAAGTGGTAATTTCTTCATTCCAGCAAAGAGCCGCTCGTATACCAACGTGTTTGTTTGCACTCATTGCAATTCCGTTTCCACTTCCGCACATTAGGATACCTAAATCCACTGATTTATTGAGCACTTCAATAGCCACAGCATGTCCATAATCTGGATAATCAGCTCTATCCAAGGAATACGTACCTTTATCTACCAAGTTTACACCCTTTGATACCAGGTACTTGACAAGTTGTTCTTTTAATTCGAAGCCAGCGTGATCTGATCCAATAGCAATTTTCATAACAAATACATAGACGTTAGATAGAGAATAATCGTTTGTTCAAAAGTAGTAATACACGTTAATTAACACTAATAAATTAACTAACTGATACTGAACCATCAAATATAGTGACTTGTCAACAATGTAGCTGTGTACATTTATTTTGTCTGTTTATAATGTTCTGTAACAAAAGTCAACTTTATCCGAATAAAACGCTAACAGAAATTTAAATCATCACTTCTACTATCAACTTGTTAGAAATTGTATAGACTTATGAGAGGAAAAAGTAGGTTGTTGACATTTCAAAAGAGTCTCAATTTACCAACACTCATAACTACTAACGATTGTTAAGACTTATTACAGCAATGGAAATCAGGCTCTTAAAAAGCTATATTTGTTAGTACTCTGTTAGCTATGATTCATAAGCCTGAAAAACAAGGCTCAGGCATTAAAGTTTCAACGCTATTAACATCCTTATATAAAGAGAATATACTTTTTTTAAGAAGAGGAAAAAATTAAAAGAAAAGATATTATATTATTTATGTTTCTATTTTATTTTGGTTTAAAGAATTAATTTTAGGTAGTGATGAAGTTTTGTTCTGTATTGTTTCTTTTGTTTTCTCTTTCCTTTCTGTCCCTATTTAGTCAGGCACAGATCACTAAACCGAATGGTTATAATCGCTACTATTACGAAAATGGTAAAATAAGCAGTGAGGGGCTTATGCGGGATGGTAAAGCAGATGGTTACTGGAAAACGTATTATAAAAATGGTAAAATAAAAATTGAAGGCAACCGCCGTCAGTTTTTGCTTGATAGTATTTGGAGGTTTTATGATGAGAAAGGCAGGATCACTAAATCTATTCGCTACAATGAAGGAAAAAAGGATGGGCTTACGATCAATTTCGATACACTAGGGTATTTCATAAGTACTGAATTTTATAAAAAGGACGTTAAAGATGGTCCCCAGAAAACTTTTTATAGTAAAAGTAAAACCAAGACATTTACTATTTATATGAATGGAAAAGCAGAGGGTCAAGCACTTGAATTTAGCGCTGATTCTCTAATAATTGGTATTAGCACCTATAAGGGAGGTATTCTGCAAGGTTATGAAAAGATAAATCAAAAAGATGAATTAAACCGCAAGCAGGGTATTTGGAAAGAGTTCTACGATAATATGGAACTTAAAAGAATGCGTCAATTTAATGATGATAGCTTAGATGGCTACGTTAAAGATTTTGACTCAAAAGGGAATCTACTTGCGACTAAAAAATATAATAATGGCAAGCGTATTACTAAAGCTCCTGAGATTGCAGATGTTGAGATTTATAGAGAAGTATATGAAGATGGAACATTGAAGTACGAAGGTGTGTATTCAGAAGGAGAGCCGATTGGCACACATTACCATTATATTCAAAAATTACGCTGTGATAGTAGTCTCTTCCGCAGGGATGATACCAGTGATGTTTTTATTAGACGGTCTTTCTGTCGCAATGTACCGATTCCCGATAGCGCAGTAGAGTACTTTAACGGAATAATTGTTGCAAAAGGGGCGGTTGATAGTGTTCGTAATAGGGTAGGTGTCTGGTCGGAGTACCATTATACAGGTGAGTTTAAAGGACGAGGTTTGTATAAAGAGGGCAATAGGGTGGGAAACTGGGAATTTTTTTATGCTGGCGGAAAACTAGAACAGAAAGGAACTTATGATAAAAAAGGCCGGGCTCAGGGTGTTTGGAAATGGTACTATGAAAGCGGGGCATTAATAAGAGAAGAGAGTTATATCAACGGAAAAAGGGAGGGTGAGATGAAGGATTACGATGAAGAGGGAAAGATTATTTTACAAGGTTCCTATGTTGACAATATGAAGGAGGGGAAATGGACCTATCAGACAGCTGATTATTTAGAATATGGTAGTTATACTAATGATGAGCCGGACAGCCTCTGGAAAAGTTTTTATATGCCATCTAAGCGGAAGTATTTTGAAGGAAAATTTCAAGCTGGAATTCCGGTTGGGCTTCATCAGGGTTTTCATCCAAGTGGTGCCCGAAAATACGTTGGCACGTACATTAGCGGGATGAAGGATGGCGATTGGCGGTATTTTGATGAAAATGATTTCAATTATCTGACCATTACCTTTAAGAATGATATTGAGATAAAATGGCAAGGTGAAAAAATACGTCCCACCTACGAAGAAGGTCTTCGCACGTATAACATAAAGATTGACGAGAACCGCACACAGACGATAAGAAAGTAAAGATCTTTCTGCACAAAACAGCCTTTTAATATACCACAAAAATGTAATTTCGAGGAGAGGTATTGTGAAGGTTGATGCCGAAACCGATGCCTCTGTGAACTAGAATATAAAGGAGATCAATGGCCAAAATAAGAACAACATATTTCTGTCAGAGCTGCGGTGCTGAGTCTGCTAAATGGGTTGGCAAGTGCCCCAGTTGCAGCGAATGGAACACCTACGTAGAGGAAGTTGTTCAGAAGGAGACCAAGAACGACCGGCTGCAGCTGTTTGGTAATCGGGAGAAGGGACAGAGTTCTAATAAACCCATTTTATTGCAGGATGTGGGCTTACAGGATTTTCCGCGTATTGCAGTTCCGGGTAAGGAACTGACGCGGGTGCTGGGTGGGGGAATTGTGCCCGGGAGCCTTGTTTTATTTGGCGGTGAGCCGGGTATTGGTAAGTCTACCTTAATGCTTCAGCTGGCTCTGCGGCTAAAAAATCTGAGGGTCCTATATGTAAGTGGTGAAGAGAGTGAACAGCAGATTAAGATGCGCGCCGAGCGGATTGGTGTCACCACCGAAACCTGTTTTATTCTGCAGGAGACCAATACTCAGAATATTTTTCAGCAAATAAAAGTTATTGAACCACAACTGCTGATTATTGACTCCATACAAACCTTGCACACTTCATTCGTCGATAGTAGTCCTGGCAGTGTCAGTCAGGTCCGCGAGTGTGCTGCCGAGTTACTGCGTTTTGCAAAAGAGACCGATACCCCTGTTTTTATGATCGGGCACATTACCAAAGAGGGTAGTTTGGCGGGTCCTAAAGTATTGGAACACATGGTGGACACGGTACTTCAGTTTGAGGGAGACCGTAACCACGTATATCGCTTATTACGTGCCACGAAAAATCGGTTTGGAAATACGAATGAAATGGGGATTTACGAGATGAATGGCGACGGATTGCGAGAGGTAAACAATCCTTCAGAGATTCTGATCACGAATCGCGAATCACCGACCAGTGGCGTTGCCATTGCTGCCACTATGGAAGGTAACCGACCGATGATGATTGAGACGCAAGCCCTGGTGAGTACCGCCGCTTATGGTGTACCGCAACGCTCTTCTACCGGGTTTGACCTACGACGATTAAGCATGTTACTGGCGGTACTTGAAAAACGCTGCGGTTTTCGCTTAGGCGTGAAGGATGTTTTTATAAATATTGCGGGCGGTATTCGTGTGGAAGATCCCGGAATTGATCTCGCTCTTGTTTGTGCCATACTCAGCAGTAATGAAGACCTGCCAATACCACCCTCTGTTGCATTTGCCGCTGAAGTGGGATTGACGGGTGAAATTAGACCAGTGAACCGAATAGAGCAACGCATCAGTGAAGCGGAGAAGCTTGGATTTGAAAAAATTTACGTGTCCTCTTTTAATTTAAAAGGGCTCAATCTAAAAAACTTTAAAATCGAGATTATCCCCGTTACTAAGATGGAAGAAGCCTTTGCTTCTCTGTTTGGTGAGGGTCAGTAAAGAAAGGGTTTCACGTCTTCGGGAATTTTATCTTCCTCGGGAGCCGGAGTTTTTTGATAATAGCCGCGCAAATCAGAATTTAACTGTGACACAGACTGTGCCAATTTGAAGTACGTAAAGTGTTTTGGCACGGCCACTTCGTTACGCGTCTGAGACTTTTTGCTTCCCAAGGCTTCTGCTTTTTCTAGTTTTTCCGGAGGATTTCGATTCACGGCGTAAGAAATACGGTCTTGACCCGCCGTCGGCGAAATGGACACCGGCAGATAGAAGCCCGCGCCAGTGCTGCGTTCGGGCACTTCGTGTGGCATTGGATTTTTCAGTTGATGGCCGTATTTATTTTTCAGAATAAAAGCCATTGGTTTTGCGGGATTGCCTTTTTCAACAACCTTCCGAGCCTGTGCTTCTGGCACAAAACCAATAGAGGAATTGTATGCGTAGTCCCGTTCTGAAATTACATAATAAGTCTCGTTCATCTCGATAGAAGGATCTATTAGCAAATTAGTGTCAAGAAAAAAACCGCCTCGTCCTCCTTTCAGCAATGAATCGCTGGCACTACTGTAAATAAAATAAACCTTACAGAAATTAAAATTCTCAAGCCAGGCAGCAACTGTATTTTTATTGATGACAAAAGTTTCTGCCTCCAGCAAATCTGCTTCCAGAGCACTTCCCTTCGCGCGGAGGCCACTAATGGCCCTAGCATTTGTTTTGAGGCGGACAACCACTGCGCCACGCTTCAGTTGATTGATTTGCCAAGCGCCGACCGCCTTGCGGCGTTTGTAAAAGCGTTCATGTTGGTCTGCATCTTTGTAATCGCTATAATCGCTTTGGCTCGGCGAACTTGCGCCTGCGGACTGCCCTTGAGTGTGAAGCGAGAGAAGTAAAGTAAAAGACCAGAGAATTTTATTTAACCATTGAACCATTTTCAAGATCTGTTTGTACCGGTGAAACAAAACACAGCTCGCCTTTCGAGTTTTCGGCCATCAAAATCATACCCTGACTTTCAATGCCCTTTATCTTGCGCGGTGCTAGATTGGCAAGCAAGCAAACTTTATGCCCGATAATGTCTTCAGGCTTGTAGTAGGCTGCAATTCCACTTACTACTGTGCGTTGATCCAATCCGGTGTCCAGCAGTAATTTTAACAGCTTATCGGTTTTAGGAACCGCTTCTGCGTGCAAGATTGTAGCCGTACGAATATCCATTTTCTGAAAATCTTCAAAACTAGCGACTTCTCTGATTTGCGGAAGTGCTTGCTGGGGCTGATTTGCGGCTTTTGTTGCGGCCAGTTTATCTAGTTGAATCTGAATTTCTGCATCTTCAATTTTTGCAAAAAGCAGCTCGTCTTTATTAATTTTGTGACCCGCTTTTAAGTTATCCGTCTGCGTTGCAGAAAGCCATCCGAGAGGATTGACATTCAGCATATCAAATAACTTACGCGAAGAAAAAGGAAGAAAGGGTTCGGCCAGAGTGGCGAGATTATAGGAGATTTGTAAAGCAATGTTCATAATGGTCTTCACCCGCTTCTCGTCTGTCTTTATCAGTTTCCAGGGTTCATTTTCCGCCAGGTATTTATTACCCAGCCGCGCTACATTCATCCATTCGTTGATGGCTTCGCGAAAACGAAACTGCTCTATTGACTTGCCAATGACCTCGGGCGCCTTTGAAAGTTCGGCAAGGACGAATAAATCTTCTTTCGTATACTCTTCTGCAGCAGGGACCTCTCCTTCGTAGAATTTATGTGTCAATACTAGGCAGCGGTTGATGAAATTTCCGAAGATAGCCACGAGCTCATTGTTGTTGCGGGCCTGAAAGTCTTTCCAGGTAAAGTCGTTGTCCTTATTCTCCGGTGCATTGGCACAAAGCGTATAACGCAGCACATCCTGTTTGTTGTGAAACTCGAGCAGGTATTCGTGCAGCCACACCGCCCAGTTGCGGGAGGTCGAGATTTTGTCGCCTTCCAAATTTAAGAACTCATTTGCCGGTACATTATCTGGCAAAATAAAGTCGCCATGTTCCATCAGGACAGAAGGAAAAATGATGCAGTGGAAAACAATATTATCTTTTCCGATGAAATGAATAAGACGAGAGTCCTCACTCTGCCAATAATCTTTCCAGGTATCGGGCAGTAATTCTTTGGTAGCAGAGATATAGCCGATTGGTGCGTCAAACCAGACGTACAACACTTTCCCTTCGGCTCCTTTAACTGGCACCGGTATACCCCAGTCCAAATCGCGGGTCATGGCTCTTGGCTGCAAGCCGTCTCCACTATTCAGCCAGCTGCGGCATTGTCCGTAAACATTCGGCTTCCAGTCGCTGTGTGATTCAATATATGTTCTGATTTTCGGCGCTAATTTATCAAGGGGTAAAAACCAGTTTTTTGTCTCTCTCAGCGTTGGTTTGCTGCCAGACAGGGCTGAGCGCGGATCAATCAGGTCCGTTGGATTCAAGGTAGTGCCACATTTTTCGCACTGGTCGCCATATGCCCCTGGATTTTTGCAGTTGGGACATGTACCGGTTATGTAACGATCGGCCAAAAACTGTTTGGCATCCTCATCATAGTACTGTTGAGTGACCTCTTCTGTAAACACACCTTTGTCATACAACACTTTGAAAATAGCACTTGCGGTTTCATGGTGTGTTTTATTGGACGTGCGGGAGTATATATCAAAGGAAATTCCGAATTCCTTAAACGCATCTCCCATTATTTTGTGGTATTTGTCCACCACGTCTTGAGGGCTTACACCTTCTTTTTTAGCCTTGATGGTGATGGGCACCCCGTGTTCATCGCTGCCGCAAATAAACTTTACATCCTGACCAAGACCGCGAAGGTAACGGACATAAATATCTGAAGGCAGGTAGCAGCCAGCCAGGTGACCAATATGAACAGGTCCATTCGCATAAGGAAGGGCTGCGGTAACGAGCGTGCGTTTAAATTTTGATGCCATATGTTCGTAACGGAAATCAGCTTCCGTCATCTGATTTTTAGAGAATGATTACTTTTATACAAAGGTAAAATATAAAAGCAATAGATGGGAGAGTTCCCGCGAATTGATATCGGTAATCGTATGTCTGTAATCCGCCCTGATTTTTTAAAAAAAGGAGACTTGGTTCTCATCATTGGAATTTCGCGTGCACGCTCGGAGGCGCAGCTGGCAGGGGCTATGGAGACACTCCTGTCTTGGGGATTAAAAGTAGAGGCGGGCGCTCACCTGTATAGCCGCTTTCACCAGTTTGCTGGCACGGATGATGAGCGTGCTGCCGATCTGCAATGGGCGGTTTCGCATCCTGTTGCCAAGGCTGTAATTTTTGCGGGAGGCGGCTATGGCGCGATGCGGGTCATTGACCGCGTAGTGTTTGGGGACCTGAGCAAGCACCCTAAATGGTTTGCGGGCTACAGCGATGCCACCACCGTTTTTAACCGCCTCTGGCACGAGAACGTTGCTGCTATTCACAGTACCATGGCCTTTCAGTTCCCTGTTAATTTAGAAGCCACAGAGTCTCTGCGAATGCGACTCTTTGGAGAAAAACGGGAGGAGATGGTTCCCGTTTCATCGTCCAATCGAATGGGTCTGGCCAGGGCTCAGGTGGTTGGAGGCAATCTCTCTCTGATCTATGCTTTATCCGGAAGCCGGGATGACCTGCAGACTAATGGAAAAATACTTTTTATAGAAGACCTCGATGAACAATTGTATCACCTCGATCGCATGATGCTGCAGCTAAAACGTTCGGGTAAGCTTTCAAAGCTAGCGGGACTTGTGGTGGGCGGCCTGAGTGATATGAAGGACAATAGCATTCCCTATGGGGCAAGTGCAGAAGAAATTGTGCGGGAAGCTGTGGCAGAATATCAATATCCGGTTTGTTTTGGTTATCCTGCGGGCCACGTCGAGCGAAACATGGCACTGTACCTGAATTGTGAAGCAGAGCTGGAGGTAAATGAAAAACAAGTCCGTTTAAACTATTTATTATGACAACACGGACGGAGGATGGCAAGTCCATTTTTTACGATTTGCAGGGCAATGCGAGTGCAAACACCTGCTTATTATTTTTGAATGGCCTCACACAAACAGCGGATAATTGGGGACTCGTTACACCTTACTTTAAGGAGAGCTACCGCTTGCTTCTGTTGGATTTGATTTTTCAGGGAAGAAGCGAGAAGACGGGCGAAAGCCGAAATTTTGATCAGCATGCGCGCGATGTCCGCACCGTGATGTCCGCTGCCGGCATTGAAAAAGTTATTGTAGTTGGAATTTCATTTGGGAGTCTGGTTGCGCAACACTTTACTCTGCTGTTTCCGGAATGTGTTGAAGGTTTGGTTCTCATCAGCACCTTTGCGCATAAGACGCCTTATTATGAAGCCATTGAACTCTCTTGGTGGCGTGCTTTAGAGACGGGAGGATACAATCTGATGCTGGACATTATGCTGCCATCTGTTTTAAGCGAACATTATTTTGCCAGTCCCTTGATACCCATCAATAAAATGAAAAATGCCCGCGCAGAGGCTAATCAGAATTCACAAGCCATCTTTAATTTAATGAAAGCGACGCGTGATCGTCCCGATTACAGAGCGCATCTGCGTAAAATTAAAGCACCTTGTTTAATAATTCAGGGGGAAAAAGATTTCCTTTTGCCAGTACACTTAGCGGAAGAGGTTCACAAAAACATTGCAAGCAGTGAGTTGCAGGTGATTGCGCGTGCAGGGCATACCTTAAATCTGGAGCATGTGCCGGAAGTAACAGCCTGTCTACTTAAATTTTTAGAGAAGATCAAAGAGTGAGTTGACGCCAGGATACCGGTTTACCGTAAAGCCTTCTGCGTAGGCAACACCCATCGCGCGACCCCATAAGGACATTTTTGCATCCAAGCTGTTGAGGAATTCGGGACTCGAAATCGGAGTTTCGGGTTCTTTGCTACCTGGATTAAAGAATTGAGACGAGTAGGCCATGATGGAGGCGTGTTTCTTTTGATGCCAGTCACTGACATCGATCACAAAATCGGGATGAATGTACTGATCTTGCACATAATGATACACCGCTTTTGGACGCCAGGCTTTTTGAATTTGACCCGCGTGACGTGTTTCAATTTTTATTAGTCCACTATAAAAGCAGCTATCCGCCACTAGTTTAGCGGCCCTGGCGTGGTCCGGATGTCGGTCAGAGACCGCGTTAGCCAGAATGATGTCCGGCTGCAGGCGTCTGATTTGACAGATGAGTGCGCGCTGATGGGCCTCATCGTTCTGAAAAAAGCCATCTTTAAAATCGAGGTGTTCACGGAAGGAAAGGCCCATTATTTTTGCGGCTGCGGCAGCCTCTTGCTTTCGTAATTCCGCACTGCCACGGGTCCCGAGTTCGCCCAAGCTAAGGTCGAGCACGCCGGTAATTTTTCCCTCTGCCTGATGTTTAAGCAAGGTGCCACTGCAACTTAGTTCTACATCGTCGGGGTGCACACCAATTGCCAGTATATCTAATTTCATTTTTCCTGTGTTTTGAGTGAGCGGGATAATTCGTTGACACGGTCATTTAATTTGGCTAGGCCTCTGAACAGCACGTAGCTTCTTTTGAATTCACCAATGCCGAAGGCGGGCGATCCCTGCACAATTTCGTTGGGTTTGTTGATGCTGCTGCCGACGCCTGACTGCCCTGCGATTTTGACTCCGTCAGCAATGCGCAGGTGCCCTGCAATGCCTACCTGTGCGCCAATCATACAGTTTTTCCCAACTTTAGTGGATCCGGCAACACCGGAGAGACCAGCAATCACCGTGTTTTCGCCTATCTCCACATTGTGCGCAATCTGCACCAGGTTGTCGAGCTTGACGCCTTTGCGCAGAATGGTCGATCCCAGCGTCGCCCGGTCGATGGAGGTATTGGAGCCAACCTCCACATTATCTTCAATAAGTACATTTCCAATTTGCGGAACCTTTGCAAAGGCTTCTCCCTCCGAATTCGGCGCAAAGCCAAATCCGTCACTTCCCACCACGGTGCTGGCGTGAATGGTGCAATTGGCACCTATTCGGCAATCGTAATAAATTTTGACGCCGGAAAAAAGTACGGTATTATCACCGATGACACAGTTGTCGCCAATAAAAACATGGGGATAAATTTTGACGTTCGTTCCTATTTTCACATTTGCACCGACGTAACTAAAGGCCCCGAAGTAACAATCTGGACCGTGAGTTGCGGATGGAGCAATAAAGCTGGGCTCTTCACGACCCGTTTTAGTCCCTTTTATCTGATTATAAAGTTCGAGCAGCTGCGCAAAAGACGCGTAGGCGTTATCCACGCGGATAAGTGTGCAGGTTGATTTTACGGCTTTTTCCAGCTTAAAGGTCTTGTTGATGATAACAATGCTGGCCTCTGTTGAATATAGATAGTTATTATAAGCGGGATTGGCAAGAAAGGAAAGGGTTCCCGACGCACCTTCTTCGATTTTAGAGAGGTTGCTTACTGAGACGTTTTGATCTCCTTCAACCGTTCCGTTCAGAAGGCTGGCAATTTGCTCGGCAGTGAATTCCATTGTTGCCATAAAGTTACTTAATATTATGTATCTGAGGTTCGGGCCGCTTGGCGAATAAGGTCCAGCAGTTTGATTTTTTCGGTTTCCCAGTTTAATTCGGCGGCGGCTTTTTTCGCGTTTTCGCGATAGAGAGGCAGGTTTGGACTGTTGAGTAGGGCTGTCATGCGCTCTGCCAGATGCTGGGGTTGGTGGTTGTCAATAAATTCACCGACAGCGTAGTGGCGAATTAAACCGGCGATTTCAGGCAAATCACTCGCCAGCACTGGCAGGCCTGCCTGAAAGTAATCAAAGAGCTTATTGGGAAGACTAAAACGGTAATTGAGATTAGTATCCTTGTCTATGCTTATTCCGAGATCCGCCAGCGCAGTATAACGAACGAGTTGCTCTTTGGGTAGTTTATGGATAAGAATAACGCGGTCGGACAATGGCCGGGCCAGCTCCTGTAAACGCGGCCAAACATCGCCCGATCCGATAATTACCAGGCATACGTTTTCTACAAAGGCCATGGCGCGGACCAGTTCTTCCGCTCCCCGGTCCACATTAATACCCGCTCCCTGCAATAGCACCAGCTTTTTGTTTTCCGGCAAATGAAGTTCGGCACGGCTTGCGGGCAGCGTCAAAGGGAGCGAAGGGGGGATGTTGCGCAGAGAAATAAAGTCCCTGCCATAAAGCGTCTTAAAATACAGGGCAATGCTGTCGTTGACGGTGATACAGTAGCGCAAGCGCGGCAGGATAAGAGCTTCCAGCGCTTGCCAGATTCGTTTTTTGACAGGACTGTGCTGGAGTTCGGGCACCTCGCAGAAAATTTCATGACTGTCGTAAATCAAAGGAAGACGCTTCAGTTTGGAAATCAGAAAATTTGGAAGCAATGTATCGAGATCATTCGAAAACAGAAGCGTACTTTTTTGGGTAAGCAGGAAGGAGAAGAGCCGAAGATTAAAAAACAAATAAAAGAGGGGGCCTGAACGAAAAAGCATTCTGATGCGGACGCTTTTCCAAGGCCAATCCGGCAGCGGCGAAGAACTAGGGACTTGTCTGCCGAACAGCACAACTTCGTAGCCACATTCACGCAAGGCATCGCAAGATTTGCGGACCCGTATATCGCTGCTCAGATCATTGATAACGCTGACAACAGCTATTTTTTTCTTTGTAAACAAATAGTTTGTTGATATCGGGTTAAAGATAGAAATATTACCCCTTATTAATTATTTATTTTTGTTGAGCTATGGCAGTAATAAGGCATCATGTCAATCTTCGGGCATTTAACACGTTTGGCATTCCTGTTCAGGCGCTTCATTATGCGGAGCTAAATGAGGTAGCAGCCTTTGCGGATATTATGCAGACAGACGAATACCGTTTGTTTCCGCACCTGATTATTGGTGGCGGTAGTAATATTTTGTTTACAAGGGATTATGAAGGACTTGTGATTCGTAATTGTCTAAAGGGTATAAGTATTGTTTCAGAAAACGAGGAGACTGTTCTTGTAGAAGCTGCGTCGGGAGAAAACTGGCATCAGTTTGTTCAGTGGTGCATCGCTCAGGGCTTCGGTGGATTGGAAAACCTGTCACTGATTCCCGGCTGTGTTGGCGCAAGTCCCATGCAAAATATCGGTGCCTATGGTGTGGAGATAAAAGATGTCTTTAAATCGCTAACCGCATTAGATTTAGAAAATGGAAAAAAACGTATTTTTTCAAAAGAGGAATGTGCTTTTGGTTATCGGGAAAGCGTTTTTAAAACCATTTATAAAAATAAATACCTGATTACGTCGGTTACTTTTGAGCTACAGCGCCATCCTATCATCAACATTAGTTACGGCGCTATTGCAGAGCAACTAAAAACGATGGGTGTCTTGAATCCCGGTATTTCAGATGTCTCAAAGGCCGTGATGTCCATTCGGCAGAGCAAGTTACCCGATCCGCTCGTGACCGGGAATGCAGGTAGTTTTTTCAAGAACCCGGAGGTCTCTTTAGAAAAGTATGCAGAGATTCTATCACAATTTCCTGAACTAGTCTCTTATCCTTTAGCTTCGGGTCAATACAAGCTTGCTGCTGGCTGGCTCATTGAGCATGCGGGGTTAAAGGGCTATGAAAAAAATGGTGCTGCGGTACATACCCGTCAGGCGCTGGTGCTCATTAATACTGGCACCGCGACGGGGGAGTCGGTTTTGGCTTTATCCACCGAGATAATCGAAAAAGTAAAAAACAAATACGGTGTCACGCTGGAGCGCGAAGTCAATATTATCTGATGCGCGTCCTTTTTTTATATACCGAACTCGCAGAGTATTTTTTAAAATGCTGCGAAGAATTAAGTAAGGAAGCAGAGGTCCACATTGTGCGCTGGCCAGTTAATAAAGAAGCGCCATTTAAATTCACCTTTTTTGATGGGTTGCGGGTCTATGACAAGCAGGATTTTACATATTCAGAGTTAGAATTAAAAGTAAAAGCTATTGACCCGGATGTCATCGTCTGCAGTGGTTGGATTGATCGAGATTATTTAAAGATTGCCGGACAGTTTTGCAAGACAAAAACTACGGTGATGACCTGTGATACCCAGTGGACTGGCAGCGCGAAACAATACCTTGCCGCCATCCTAAGTCGATTTTTTTTGTTGCCGCGCTTTCACTTTGTCTGGGTGCCGGGCAGCAGACAGGAAAAATACGCGCAAAAGCTCGGATTCCGGACAAAACAAATACGAAATGGATTTTACAGTTGTGACCTGTCAAAATTTAATGAGGTTTACACCAAGTTCCCACCCGCTCAACGCTTAACTAAAAAACGGTTCTTGTATGTGGGCCGGTATTACGAGTTCAAAGGGATTCAGGATTTATGGGAGGCGTTCACGGAATTTAAAAAAGAAAGCGCAAGTGAATGGGAGCTGTGGTGTCTCGGAAATGGCGACCTGCGGCCCGCAGATGAACCAGGTATCCGGCACTTTGGATTTGTGCAACCTGCCGAGCTAGAAAAGATTGTGAGTGAATGTTCAGTTTTTATTTTGCCTAGTCACTTTGAGCCCTGGGGCGTGGTGGTGCATGAGTATGCTGCATCAGGCTTTCCGCTGATACTGAGCACCTCGGTTGGCGCTGCAGATGCTTTTTTGAAAGAAACCAAGAATGGTTTTTCGTTTGAATCCGGCCAAGTACAAGCGCTCAAACGTGTACTAAATAAAATAGCAGGGTTAAGTGAAAAAGAACTAATTTTAATGGCAGAGGAAAGTCATGAACTGGCGCAAAGCATTAGTCCGTCCAGCTGGGCAGCTACGTTAAAAGAAATGTTCTATGAAGGACAAAAAAAATAAAATACTTGTTACCGGAGGGGCGGGAAATATCGGAAGTGCTTTGGTTGAGCGCCTGATTCTTAATCCGAATAATTCTGTGGTCATTGTGGATAATCTGTCCACAGGCTTTCTTTCCAAGCTTCCTTCGCAGGAAAAGACGAACTGGGAATTTATCCAAGCCAACGTCAATATGTTGGAGGATATTTCTAGGGTGATGTTGTCGGATAAGTATGATTATGTTTTTCATTTTGCGGCTGTAGTTGGAGTCATAAGGACACAAGAGAATCCTATCGATGTGCTCAGCGACATTGAAGGCATCAAAAACATTTTGAATCTTGCTAAAAATTCAAGTGTGAAGCATGTCTATTTTGCTAGCAGTTCTGAAGTATACGGAGAGCCCGTTGAATTACCTCAGAATGAATACCGCACGCCTTTGAATTCGCGAGTGCCTTATGCGGTAGTCAAGAATGTTGGTGAATGCTTCTTCAGAAGCTATTGGCAGACTTACGGACTTCCTTATACCATCTTTCGCTTTTTTAATACCTACGGTCCTAACCAAAGTACTGATTTTGTGGTAGCGCGTTTTTTAGCAGCAGCTCTGCAAAACAAAGATATTCAGATCTATGGAGACGGTTCCCAGACGAGGACCTTTACTTTTGTAGATGATACGGTAAGCGTGTGCAGTTCTATTTTTGAACAGCAGCTCTTGGTGAATGATGTCATTAACATTGGCAATGATCAGTTGGTTACCATACGTGAATTAGCCGAACTAACTATTCGTATCACTGGATCTTCCAGCAAAATCAGCTTTTTGCCGCCTTTGAAAGAAGGAGATATGACCAGACGGCAGCCCGATAATACCAAGATGCGAAGTATTCTTAATCGTGAACTCATCTGTCTCGAAGATGGCATAAAAGCAATGCTTCGTGATGAACGCTTTTTAAAGTCGATCAAGTCGAATTAAATCATGTGTGGAATTAACGGACTTATTTCTTCGGAACTTACAGTAGAGCAAAGAGAAGAGATTATAAAACGCATGAATTTGTGCCTGTCCCACCGCGGACCCGATCACGACGGCGCTTTTAGCGAACATTCTATTACTTTAGGTCACCGCCGCCTTTCCATCATCGATTTGAGCGCGGAAGGTAATCAGCCTTTTTTCTCTGCCGATAAGCGTTATGCCATTGTTTACAATGGCGAATTGTACAATTATCGGGACCTTCGGCTGGAGCTTCAACGGAGCAAGGTGGGCACACCGGAACAACCGTATTTCTTCAGTACGAGTTCTGATACGGAGGTGGTGCTTGCCGCATACATACGCTGGGGCTTGGGCTGCCTCGAACGTTTTAACGGTATGTATGCTTTTGCTATTTACGACCGAGAAACAAAACGAATGGTCGCTGCGCGAGACCGCTTGGGGGTAAAGCCGTTTTATTATAGTTATAACGACCAGGGCTTCATTTTTTCCAGTGAAGTGCGTCCCATTCTACGCAGCGGCTTCCGTAAATTTACGATTAACAAGTCGGTCATTGGCGAATACGCCATGTATCAGACCGTTCATGCGCCGGCCACCATTATCAAGGAAATTAAAATGCTACTACCCGGCCATTATCTCGAAGTGGAGGAGGGTAAGGCAGTTGTTACAAAATATTATGATCTCAACCTTATTGCGCCGCGCAGGAAGGAGGACGATTATGAGCAGTGTTGTCGCCGCGTGAGTGATTTGCTGGGAGCCTCGGTTCAGCGGCGCATGGCGGCCGATGTGCCTTTCGGAGCCTTTTTATCCGGTGGAATCGACTCCAGTATAGTTGTGGGACTGATGAGTCAGGTCAGCACCGAAAAGGTGAGAACCTTCAATGTCAGTTTTAATGAAGAGGAATTTTCGGAGTCCAAATATGCCCGCCTGATTGCCAAACGGTTTAATACCGAACACCATGAAATCAAATTGTTGCCGCAGGATTTTTTAAAGGCCCTGCCGGAAGCCCTAGAGGCCATGGACCATCCGGGAGGGGACGGTCCCAATACCTACATCGTTAGTAAAGCGACCAAAGAGCGCGGAATTACGATGGCGTTGAGTGGGATAGGAGGAGATGAGTTATTTGCCGGCTATGATGTTTTTCGGCGCATGAGTGAATTACAGAAAAAGACTTGGATTAACCGAATTCCACGCAGTGCGCGTATTGCCGCCGGATCGCTTCTTAAGTTGCGAAAAAAAACAGCC
>CALPON020000031.1 GCA_943325195.2 Sphingobacterium thalpophilum
CCTGAAAGTTTTTTTCTTTTATTCTACCGTTTTCTGCAGTGACAGCAAGTGTTCATGGCAATGCCTTGTGGCAGTGCGCGAACAATGCGGGTGCATAATTTACTTCTGCAGCACCTTTTGTTTTTAAGCACTGGTCGGGTTATTCATGCTGATAGTGTGAGTACAATCAGTCATGTTTCCGTTAATTATAGTGCAGGCCAATGCGCAGTAATTGTGCCCAAACCTTGCTCTCCTTATCCCTCGGCTGTTTTCTCACTAATAGAAGTCGAGTGGTATTTTCTGAAGGAATAATTGCGAATTTTTTCCAGCAAAATGAGTACCTTGGCGTTATAAACGAAGATGACTAATTTCTTATATCAACCAGCTGTTAATGCCTTAGCTCGAACACTCTTAAAGCCTTTTTCTAAGGTATTGCCGGCGCGTCTGAAATTTCCTCTTAATGGTGAATTTACAGTCAAAGGACGTTCTGTGCCCTCTTTCAAAATGCGCACAAATCCAACTAGTGCAGTCACCAAATTTGTGTTCTGGGGGAATGTGGAAGGCTTTGAGTACAATGCAGTTCAAGTGTTTTTGAAATTGGTTCCAAAATCCCGACTGTTTTATGATATCGGTTCCAACATTGGATATTATTCCCTGCTGGCTGCAGCACTTAGCAAAGATTCGTTAAAGTCATACGCCTTTGAGCCCATGCCGTCGGCATTTGATTATCTCAATCAAAACATTTCATTGAATCAGTTCTCTCGTATTAAATCGGTAAAACTTGCGCTATCGGATAGCAAGGGCAAGGCTACTTTTCATTCAATCGAAAATCCTAAGTTTGCCGGTCTGCCGCAATTGACCGGTGATGGCAGTCTCAACGGAAATAGTTCTCAAAATGCCAGTAAAGTAACCTTTGATGTGGAGATTGATACGCTTGATAATTTTGCAGCACAACATTCTGGAGATGGAAAAATCGATTTGATTAAACTGGACACGGAAGCAAATGAACACAAGGTTCTACAAGGTGCAAAAATAGTATTGGCGCAACATCGTCCTATCATTCAGTGTGAGATTCTGAAAAATCAGATTGAAGCTGAACTCGAATCCGCATTAGCGGGATTTGATTATTTATATTTCCGGGCGACGCATGAAGGTCTGCTGCGGGTAGAGAAATTAAGTGGGAATACCTCTCCTTACCATGATCACTACCTCGTGCCGCGCGAGAAGTTAGACCGGATACGTGAAACAGGCTTTTTATTAGAAAAGTAGTTATTAGAGATGATTACGTCCCTCATCAAAAAAGAATTCCAGCTCGAATTCCGCCAGAAATCCACTCTCGGGGGGGTATTGGTGTACGTGATCGGGACCATCTTTGTCAGTGCCCTCTGTTTTAAAGGAAAACTCGATAAACCAACTTGGAATGCCTTGTTTTGGGTCATAAGTCTCTTCACCTCCGTAACCATCAGTGGGAAAAGCTTTGTTAAAGAAACTGGGGGACAGGCACTTTTTAGCTATCTCTATTATAATCCCCGTCACTTTATTCTCGCCAAGACCCTTTATAACATGGTCTTCATGCTGGCCCTGAGTCTGGTCACTTTCTTTTTTTATGGCTTTTTTATTAAAAATGAAGTCGAAAATCTACCGCTCTTTTTAATGGTGCTTTGTCTCGCGAGTAGCGGACTGGCGGGCATTCTTAGCCTCATGAGTGCCATTGCGGGGAAAGCTGGTGGTAGTTTTGCCATGATGAGCATCCTCAGTTTTCCTGTGCTCATGCCCCTCATTCTGGTCATCATACGGCTCAGCAAACAGGCAGTCGACGGCATCGAATGGGCAGGTGTGAGTGCCGACCTCATGGTTATTCTCTTGGCCCTTAATGTTCTCAGTGTAGCCCTCTCATTCCTATTATTTCCGTATCTTTGGCGGGATTAAACTGGGAAGATTTTACCCCACCTTTTTGAGGGAAAAAAACGGACCACACACAACATGAAACACTGGTATAAGGCACTTGGTTTTTTGCTGATTCTTTACACGCTGGTTTGGGGCCTGCTCAATCCTGTTCCACGCCTCGATATTTTAAATGAAACCATCCGCAATGTCTATTACCATGTTCCCATTTGGTTTGCGATGTTGTTTATGATGGGCTGGTCCTTCGTTTGCAGTATTCGCTCCCTTGCAAGCGATTCCGTAGATTTTGATAACAAAGCCTATCACTCCGCCTTCGTTGGCTTTTTCTTTAGTCTGCCCGGCCTTGCGACAGGCTCACTCTGGGCCAAGTTTACCTGGGGCACTTGGTGGACCTTTCAGGATCCGAAATTGAACGGTGTAGCAATCAGTATCCTCATTTATCTGGCTTATTTTATACTGCGTTTTTCAGTGGAGGATGAACAAAAACGCGCCCGCATTTCTGCTGTTTATAATATTTTTGCATTTATTATGATGAATGTTTTTATCATGATTTTGCCTCGCCTCACTGATTCCCTTCACCCTGGAAACGGCGGCAACCCTGCATTTGGTAAATACGATCTGGATAATAACATGCGCATGGTGTTTTATCCCGCAGTCATTGGCTGGATCTTATTTAGTTATTGGTTGTATGAACTTCGATACCGGATTTCTGTTATAAATAATAAAGTAAATGAGTAAGCGCTTAACTATTCTCCTGAGTGTCCTGCTGCCTTTTGCCGTCGCAGCGCAAAAAGAGCCTGAAATGGCTGAACAACTGAGGTCAGATGGAAAAATCTACGTGGTCATAGCGGTCATTGCCCTCATCTTTATCAGTCTTTGCGCTTTTCTAGTTTATCTGGAAAGACGGGTCAGTAAGCTGGAAAAAGAAATACCTTCAGCTACAAGCAATAAAAGCGATTCACTCCACTAACCATGAAAAAATTACACATATTAGCAATCCTCGTCATCGCAGTGGCCATCGGTGTCATTTTTGTGAGTCTGAAAAATACTAGCACGTATGCGGACTTCGCAGAGGCCATCGGCAATCCGGACAAGGAATATCACGTTGTCGGAAAACTAGATAAAACGCAACCACAGATTTATGACCCGAAAGTAAATCCCGATGCTTTTTACTTCAGCATGATCGATAATCACGGGGTGATAAAGCCAGTCGTTCTGCATAAAAGTAAGCCGCAGGATTTTGAAAAAAGTGAACAGATTGTCCTCATTGGAAAAATGCAGGGCGATAATTTTCACGCGAATGATATTTTGATGAAGTGTCCGAGTAAATACAACGACGGCAAACCACAAATTAATTAAGAGTCTATGAAGGAACTGGAGTTCGCAGGTGAGCATTTATGGGCAGGTCATCTTGGAAATGCTTTTGTGGTGCTCTCCTTTGTGGCTGCCATGGTCAGCATGCTCGCGTATGTGCTGGCTTTCAAAGATCGCAGTTATGTGAAGCTGGCCCGCATCGCATTTAATACACATGCTTTTTCGGTGATAGGGATTGCAGGGACGCTTTTCTTCATGCTCTTCAATCATTTTTTTGAGTATCAGTATGTATGGCAGCACAGCAACACGGAGATGAATATGAAATATATTCTTTCTTGTTTCTGGGAGGGGCAAGAGGGTAGCTTTTTATTGTGGACCTTCTGGAACGTAGTGCTGGGTTTATTGTTGAAGCATCAGTTAAAGAATTCGGACTGGGAAGTACCAGTCCTTGCCGTCTTTGCTTTGGTTCAGGTTTTTTTGGCGAGCATGATTTTGGGAATTTATGTCGGCGATCTTCGCATCGGCAGCAATCCGTTTTTACTGTTACGCGAGCATCCGGAATTCAGCAATCTGCCGTTTGTAAAAGTGCCTGGGTATCTTGCTAAACTCAACGGACGGGGTCTAAATCCCTTGCTGATGAATTACTGGATGACCATTCATCCGCCTACTTTATTTTTGGGTTTTGCTTCCACACTTACCCCTTTTGCTTTCGCTATCGCGGCGCTCTGGAATAAGCGCTATACGGAGTGGCAGAAATTAGCTTTACCATGGACCTTCTTTGGCATTCTTGTGCTGGGCATTGGTATTTTAATGGGCGGCGCCTGGGCTTATGAAGCTTTGAGTTTCGGTGGTTTTTGGGCTTGGGATCCGGTAGAAAATTCATCTCTTGTCCCATGGTTAGTGTTGGTCGCAGCCGGACATACCATGATTATTAACCGTAATAAAGGCGGTTCTTTATTCACCACACACTTATTATGTATCGGTAGTTTTTTACTTGTCTTGTATTCGACCTTCTTAACGCGAAGCGGCGTTCTGGGTAATGCCAGTGTGCATGCATTTACTGATTTGGGAATGACTGGTCAACTGGTGATTTATGTGCTGACCTTTATTTTTATCAGTGTGGCCTTGCTGATCCGCGAAAAATTATTTCAAACGTCCTACATTGTCATTAGTTTACTTTTTCTGGTAGTAGCCGTCGTTTATGGATATGCACGCCTACTGCTGGGTATTTGGATTTGTTCTAGCACGCTTATCACCGCTTTTTGCTGGTATCGTTATTTTCCAAAAGAAAAGGAAGAGGAGGCATTATTCAGCCGTGAATTCTGGATGTTTCTAGGTTCATTGGTCTTAATCCTTTCTGCCCTCATCATTACCTATTTTACGAGCATACCCGTCATCAATAAATTGTTCGGCACACAATATGCACCACCAAAAGTTCCGGTCTACAATACTTGGATCATGCCGTTTACAATTCTCATCATGTTCCTCATCGCCGGCGCTCAGTTTTTGAAATATAAGAAGACAGATGGAAAAAAATTCTTGGTGCGCATCTCCTATTCTTTTTTATTGGCCTTGGTCTTTGGCCTTGCCTGCACTATTCCGCTTTATTTTTTAAATGGCTTTGCAGATGCACCTTCGAAATGGGACCTGATTTCCTATGCCATTCTATTTATTACGGCGCTCTTTGCGGTGTTTTCAAATGTGGATTACTGGCTTAATATTCTAAAAGGAAAAGTCCGCAAGAGTGGCGCTGCCATCGCGCATATCGGTTTTGCGCTCATCATGCTGGGCGCCTTGATATCCACTTCCAAAAAAACAATCATCTCCTCTAATACCTCTCAGCGAAAAGTATCGGGACTCGGAGCGGATTTTGACGACAAAAAAAGCATTCTACTCACGCAGGGGGATACCTTGCCGATGGGTCCTTATTTAGTCACTTATGTTGGCAAACGTCGCGAGGGTATTGATGTATATTTTGATGTGGATTATCTGAAGCTGGATGCCGCCAAAAAACCAGTCTTTGATTTCCGTCTCGTGCCACATGTTCAGGATAATCCGCGTATGGGAAAAGCACCTGAGCCCGCTACAAAGCATTATCTGAACCGTGACATCTACACCCATGTAACGTATGCAGATTTAAATGTAGACGAAAACGCCAATAAAAAAGAAGCCTATGCGTCCGCGAAAAACTACATAGGGCATGTGCATGATACAATCTTTTCAAGCAATGCGATTATTGTGATTGATTCCCTTCGTAGCGATGTTTCTGAGGAGCAGTATAAAAATGATGAAACGCATCTCGCGGTTACGGCTGTCTTGAAGTGTGTGGATGTGAAGGGTCGCGTTTATTATGCGCGTCCTCAATTTGTTATTCAAAACAATGTCGTGATTCCGAAAGAAGATCTGGTGAATGAATTGGGATTAAAGTTGGTGTTCTGGAAAATTAATCCGGACAATGGCACCGTTGAAATCACCATGAGCGAGCGTCTTGATAACAACAAAGATTTTATTGTCATGGAAGCCTATGTCTTTCCATACATCAATATTTTATGGCTGGGCTGCCTCATCATGGCCATTGGAACAGTTATTGCAATACTGGAAAGAATCCGCACCAAACGTGCGATTGCAGACTAATGAAAAAGAAGGCGACACAGGTGGAAAGTGCCCCATCACTCGTAATTGTAGGATGCGGCAATGTGGCTTGGCATTTAGCAAAAGGCTTTCTGAATGCCGGTGTCAAAGAACTGATGGTCTGTAATCACCGTCCTAATCCTGTATTAGATGATTTTCGCTTTCAGTTAAAGTGCAAAACGGCGGTTGGTATTGAGAACATGCCATTAAAGGCTTCCTTTTATTTTATTTGCGTGCCCGATAAGTTTATTGCTGAGGTGGCTGCAAAAATTCAATTAACCAATCCACAAGCAATTCTTGTCCATTGCTCGGGAAGTACCTCCTTGTCTGAATTAGGTGAGCGTGTGCAGGGAACAGCTGTTTTTTATCCTTTACAAAGTTTCTCACGGCAATGTGACATTCAGTGGCAAGAGACACCTTTGCTTCTTGAAGCTTCGGACAAAAACACACTGAAGAGTCTGAAGGCGCTGGCATCTTTATTAAGCCCTCTTGCCTATGACTGTAAAAGTGAGGAGCGTCTGCACCTACATCTTTGTGCAGTACTCGTTAATAATTTCACAAATGCACTTTATACTGCGGCTGAAGGACACCTCTTACAAAACAAAACGAATTTTGATTTGTCTTTATTTCTACCCTTGATTCAGACCGGTGTTTCCAAACTCTCTAGGATGAAAGCGCTAGCGGCGCAGACAGGTCCGGCTAAACGTGGCGATAAAAAAACGATGCACCTGCATTTGGACTTATTGGATAAACATTCAATCATTAAAAAAATATATAAGGACATGAGCCTGCTCATTAAAGAACAACAACATGGAAGGTCTTAATTTTAAACAGCGTTTGACAAAAATCACAACCCTCATGTTCGACATAGACGGGGTGCTGACGGATGGAAAAGTGCTGGTGATGGAAAACGGGGAAATGGTCCGCAACATGAACTCTAAAGATGGCTATGCTTTTCACTTGTCACGCATGAAGGATTACCGTGTGGCAATCATCAGCGGGGGACATAATCTCGCTATCAAAAATGCATTGGAGCGGAGTGGGGTGGTGGATGTGTTTATTTTGCAACACGATAAAATCAAATGTTACGAAGACTATTTGGCTTTGCATAGTCTCCGCGATGAAGAGGTTATGTTTATGGGTGACGATTTGCCAGATCATGGTATCATGAGTCGCGTGGGACTTGCCGCTTGTCCGAATGACGCCGTTTCTGAAATCAGGAACATCTGTCAGTATGTTTCTCCATATAAAGGTGGCGAGGGTTGCGTGCGCGATATCATCGAACAGATTATGAAGGCACAGCAGCGCTGGACAATTGAAAAGTGGTAAGGATGAAACGTCTGCTCAATATAAAAGTACTTGCATTTTTAAAGCTGGTGCGCATCGAAAATCTGATCATGATTGCGGCGACCCAATTTTTGCTTCGGTACTTTGTATTGCGGAAGATTCTCGTGCAGCACGGTATTCAGCTTGAACTTGATCAGCGTTTATTTTATCTTATTGTGTTGAGCACGGTATTAATTGCCGCTGCAGGATATATTATCAATGATTATTTTGATGTGAAGACCGATTTAATCAATCACCCAGACACGGTAGTGGTGGACAGGATCATCAAGCGCCGCTGGGCGATTATCCTCCATTTACTTTTGACTTCTGCAGGTGTGTTAATTGGCATGTATGCGGCTTTGAAAACAGGCTACCTGAGACTGGCTATTTTTCATGTGGCCGCAGCCATTCTGCTATGGTTTTATAGTACGGACATGAAGAAACAATTGCTGATTGGAAATATAGTTGTTTCCCTGCTCACAGCTGCCGTGGCCTTTATGCCATTTATGTTTGAGATGGGGGTGTTGCGACAGATTTATCCAGACTTCATTATCACCTTCAAATATGCAGTATTGAGTTGTTTGAAAATTACGGTGGTCTTTGGCATCTTTGCCTTTGTTACGAGTATGGCCCGTGAAATTATAAAGGATATTGAGGATTATAAAGGCGATGAAGCAACAGGTGGACGCACCATGCCGGTCGTATGGGGCATAAGAGCCAGCAAGCTAACCGCTTTTTTTCTCCTGGTTATCACGGCTTTACTTTTATTATTTGCAGCATATAATACCATGCGTGCTGAGCAAGTTATTTTTTCTGTCCCTATTGTATATATATTTTTAGCATTGATTTTGCCACTTGTGATTCTATCTTTTTATACCTTGAGTGCCACTAACAGTAGTGATTTTAAGAGGGCAAGCCTGGCTTTAAAGAGCATCATGCTGCTGGGTCTTTGTTATTGTTTTATTTTTTATTATTTGAATTGATGACCGGATTTGAGAGCCGCTTGAATAAATTGCCATTTGACATTATACTTGCTAGTGCGAGTCCACGTCGACAGGAATTACTAAAAAGTCTCGGGTTTTCCTATAGCTGCCAGCCGGTGAATGCAGATGAGAGTATCCCGAAGGGATTGAAAGGACAGGACATTCCCCTGTATCTGAGTAAACACAAGAGTAAAGAATTTGCACGCGAACTATTGCCCACTGAATTATTGATCACTGCGGACACGATTGTCTGGTGTGAAGACCAGGTGCTCAACAAACCTGCTGATTTCGAAGAAGGCTTTCAGATGCTTTCGCAATTGAGCGGAAAAATGCACGAGGTATTTACTGGTGTGACGTTACGTACTGCTGAGAAGGAAGTCAGCTTTGTGGATTGCACGCGGGTTTATTTTAAAGAACTAAGTCACGACGAAATCAGCTATTATCTCAACAACTATCAGCCCTACGATAAGGCCGGTGCTTATGGCGTTCAGGAATGGATCGGATACATTGCCATTGATAAAATTGAAGGCAGCTTTTACAATGTAATGGGCTTGCCCGTCAAGTTGCTGTATGAGCATCTACTCAAGTTTGTAGCGAACACTTAAGCCTATTTTGATTTAATTAAATACCAGAGTTCTGCAATGAGGATACTAACGAAAACCTCCTTGCAAAAGGCCTAACGAACAGGAAAAATTCGGGATTAAAATGGCGTGAATCGCCTGTTTTTTTTCATCCCTGTAAATTCTCAACTTCCCATCTTCGCCTTCCCGGCTTGAAATTCCTTCAAATAATACGGTTCAAAATAGGCCGTGTCCTCAAATGTAGCAGATTGAAATTTTAAGTAGGCCAATCCACCCATAAATCGGGCAGAGGGCTGGATATCGGGAATAAAGCTTGCTGACTTTAGACTTGATAAAAGGTCTTTTGCTTTTGGCATGCCGTCACCAAAAAAATTAAGATCACTGTGTTGTGAGAAGGCGCCAATGCTTTGTTCGTCCAGAATAAGCGCTGTGATCGGAGTAAGTGGCTGAAGGTGATTGTCGTAAATCGCAGTATACACTTCCATTCTGCGCGCATCAATCATCGGAGAAAAAAGGCCTGCAGTGGGATTGGCTTGTGCCGCCGCGGCGGACATTATTTGTAAAGTTTCCAAACCAATGAGGGGAATGCTAAGTGCATACGCAAGTCCCTTCGCAGTGCTCACGCCAATGCGAAGTCCGGTGTAGGATCCAGGCCCTTTGCTTACAGCGATTGCTGAAAGTTGATTAGGATTTGTTGCGGTCTCCTCGAGAATACCTTTGATAAACAAATGCAGATTTTCCGCATGCGTAAAGCCATCATTCAGTTCGCGAAAAGCCAGCAATTTTTGATCCGCAAAGAGAGCGGCAGAACACACCGTGGTGGCAGTTTCAAGACAAAGAATCAGGCTCACTTCTTTTCGGTTTTATAGAGCTCTTCCTTTTTTACGACTTGTACTTTGCTACTAGGCTTCAGCGAGCGGGAGACGGCGCTGTAGGGACCACAAATGATTTCATCCCCCTTACTGACGCCCGTTTTGACCTCAATGTAATCATTGTCCTGTATGCCGGTAGTGACTTCCAATTGTTTGACTTCACCAGTGCGCAACACAAAAACATACTCCTTTATTTTCTCCTCGCTTGTATTTTTCTCACGCTCTTCTTTTTCATTCTGTACTGTAATTTCGGGGCGCTCCATTTCATTTTCTTTTGTGCTCACCGAATCTTTATTTCGCGTGGTCACTGCCTGTATCGGAATGGTGATCACCTGGCTGACACGGCGTGTCTGAATGTCCACACTAGCACTCATTCCGGGACGAAACGGAATGGGATTACGGTCAGAAATCAGAGAGGCATAGGATTCGCGGAGCATGCGGATCTTCACGACAAAATTCGTTACCTGATCGACTGATATACCCGTTGCATTTGATGAATTGGCAATCTCAGTAACAATCCCCTTAAATTTTTTATCCATGTAGGCATCCACTTCAATTAAAGCGGTATCGTTTTTATGGACCTTGATGATATCATTTTCATTGACTTCCACGCTCACTTCCATTTCATTCAGATTGGCTAGGCGTAAGATTTCTGTGCCTGCCATACCGCTGACACCAACCACGCGTTCACCTTTTTCTACACTTAATTTAGAAACGGTGGCATCGACGGGTGAGTAAATAAAGGTCTTCTCGAGGTTGGTGTTCGCCTCTTTTAAAGAGGCTTCTGAACTTTGAATCGTGTACTGGCTCGCTTTTACACCTTCTTCCACTGCCTGCACATTGGCGCGCGCGCCATCATAGGCCGCTTTGGCCTGATCAAATTCTTGCTGTGAGATGGCGTTTTGTTCAAATAATTTTTTAGAACGATTGAAGACAGATTCTGAATTGGCAAGACTGGCTTTCGCCTGTTCCAACTGAGCCTGCGCCGTTTTATAGTTGGCACGGGTAGTGTTAACTGAAGCATTGACGCGTTCAAATGCACTGACGTAAAGGTCAGGGCGAATACGACAGAGGAGGGTGCCTTTCGTAATCTGGTCACCTTCCTTCACATACATCTCTGTGATTTCGCCGCTGACATCCGAGCTGATTTTGACTTCGGTTTCCGGCTGTATTTTCCCGGTAGCGGAGACCACTTCAATAATACTTCGCAAAGCCGCTTTTTCGGTGTAAACTTCTGTCGGTTTGCTGCCCTTCATCACCTGCACAATAATAATGGCCGTGATGGCGAGGACACCGATGATCATGATCCAGTAAATTCTTTTCATACGTCCTTTCTGTAATCGGGGGACATTTTGCGTCCTGTACCGCTAATTTTTCCAAATTTAGACATTATCAAAAATCTTATCCTAAATCCATGCGTATTTTTGCGACTTTAGTACGCATTAATCACCGATTATACCATTTCATCATGACGGCATCCTCCAAAGCCCATTCTAACCTGCTCATTCACGAGAGTAGTCCCTACCTTCTGCAACATGCCTATAATCCGGTAGACTGGCGTCCTTTCGGGGAAGCTGCCTTTGAAGAAGCCCGGCGGCGCGGTGTGCCGCTCCTCATTAGTGTGGGTTACAGCGCTTGTCACTGGTGCCACGTCATGGAGCAGGAGAGTTTTGAAGATCTGGAAGTGGCAGCACTTATGAATCAATATTTTGTGAATGTGAAGGTCGACCGAGAAGAACGCAGCGACGTGGATCAATTGTATATGCAGGCGGTACAGTTGATGACCGGTCACGGGGGCTGGCCTTTGAATTGTTTTGTCATGCCGGACGGGAGCCCCTTTTATGGCGGCACCTATTTTCCCAAAGACCGCTGGACCGGCCTATTGAACAATCTCAACCGTCTGTGGGCGGAACAGCCGGAAAAAGTGAAAGCCTATGCACAGGAATTAACGGAGGGAATTCACAAATCAGAATTGCTGGTGACCGTGGACAAGGAACAACGTCCGCTGAGCAGGCTTGTCCTCAAAGAATCCGTCACCCGCTGGAAGTCTCGAATGGACAATGAAGAGGGTGGTCCGGACAAAGCACCTAAATTTCCATTGCCGAATAACTATTTGTTTTTATTGCGTTATGCACTGTTGGAAAAGGACGATGAACTCATGGGGCATGTGGACCTAACGCTCCGCAAAATGGCTTTTGGGGGCTTATATGATCAGTTACACGGGGGTTTTTGCAGGTACAGTACCGACAGACTCTGGAAAGTACCGCACTTTGAGAAAATGCTTTACGACAATGCACAACTCGCCAGCCTTTATCTGGAGGCATTTCAGGTTAGCGACAATCTCCTCTACAAAAAAATAGCAGTGGAGGTGCTTTCCTTCGTCGAAAAAGAATGGTGGCAAGAGGACGGTTATTTTTTCTCTGCCCTCGATGCGGACAGTGATGGGGAAGAAGGTAAATTTTATGTCTGGACGGAAGCCGATTTAAAGGATGTGCTGGGGGAACATGCTGCTTTATTTTCGAGGTATTATCTGATCAATGAGCAGGGCTATTGGGAGCATGGCAATTACATCTTAATGCGACGTGAAGACATCAGTGAAGTCCTAACCGATACAGGTTTAACTGCGGCAGAACTAGATGAGAAAATGGAGCACTGCAAGGAGTTGTTGAAGCAAGAAGTCCGCTCCCGCATCAAACCCGGGCTTGATGATAAAATGATTACCTCTTGGAATGCGATGATGTGCAGTGCCTTTGCGCGTGCTTGGCTGGCGCTGGACAATCCACATTACAAAGAGTTAGCCCTGAAAAATGCGCAGTTCATTAAGAACACGATGATGAATGAGCGCGGAGAACTCCTGCGCACATTTAAAAATGGAAAAGCCCGTATTGCTGCTTTTTTAGAGGATTATGCTTTAGTGATTGAAGCTTGGACACAGGTTTACGTGATGACAGGGCAAGAGAGTTGGTTATGGGACGCACGCACACTTTTAGAAAAAGCTTTGAAGGACTTTGAGAATCCCAAGTCGGATCTGCTATACTACACTGCTGTACATGCAGCGGAATTAGTGACGCGTACCTCCGAAGTTGCGGATAATGTGACACCGGCCTCTAATTCGCAGATGGCTTTAAACCTTTATTACCTCGGTAAGTACTTTGGGAAAGAGGACTGGATTAGTCGATCAGAACGCATGCTGAGTCTTGTTACGGAGGATTTTAAAACCTATGGTGCTGCATACAGCAACTGGGGCTGTCTGGCACTTCATTTAAATTACCCTTTCCGAGAAGTGGCCATTGTTGGTAAGAATGTTGATGAAATTTTCGGAGAACTGCGCCATCATAAGCTCACAAATACGATTTTCGCTCTGAGTGCTTCAGCATCGGAATTGGCACTGCTGAAAGACCGTTATCAGGACATGGAGACGCTGATCTATATCTGCGAAAACAACACCTGCGGCCTTCCTGTAAAAACTGCAAAAGAAGCCTTAAGACAACTTGATTAGATTTTTTATTATAACTGTAGTTTTATCCTCTCTCTCCCTGCAGGCGCAGGTGGTATTACCTAACGCAGAAACTGCGTTTGAACCCGCACATAATTTTAATCCTGAAATCATAAAGGAGCAGGGTATTCGTAAAATCGTCTTCGAGATTCTGGATAAAAAGGATTTTGAAGTGGCCGTTGATAAAAGTCTGACCGAGCATTATGAATTTAACGTCGCTGGTCAGATCACTCGTTATTATTACACCGTGATTGCTAAGACGCTTGAGAAGCGCGTGACACATCTGAACCGCAGGGGAAGGGAAGTCGTGAGTAGTTCAACTGAATTCGTTTTTGACACAGTGAGTACGACCTATTTTTACCAAAAAGGTCAGCTGGTATTAAAACGCTATCACGATGGAATGAATTACTTTGAGAGCCGCTACTACCATCACGATAGTCTTGGGAACATTACCAAAGAAAGACGTTATCGGGAGACGAATGTGAGTCCTACCAAATCTTATTTTGTCCTTGGCAATCAGGTCCTACTGAGTGAAGACAGTTTTCAGTATAAAAAATTTAGTTCTGGGCAGTTGAAGTGCACCTTTTTAAACAATGAAAATCGTCCCTATAAGGAGCGCATTATCAATTATGATGTAGAGGGCCGTCGCATCAGTCTTAGTGAGAATTACACTTCTGCGGGTTGGATTATGCAGGAACAAAAATTTGAATATGAAGGCAAGCGGCTGACCTCCGCACGTTTTGAAGGCAATGCCAATAACAAGGTGATACTAAAAAACGTGTATGAATACGATGAGAATAAAGAGCTGTATTCGGAAAAACAGTTCCGCAACGACGTCCTTGAAAAAGAAATCAGTTACGTTACTTCCAAGTCTGAGGGACTGCTCAACAGCATCATCATTCGTGATCCGGTAAATCTGACCATGCGGATTATTCGCCTGAAGTACGATAAAGGACAGTTGGGCAAGGGAGATTGAATCCAATTTTTACTTAATTAGGACAGCGCTTAGGATTTTCTGCTACCCTGTAAGTCTTTCATTCAGGGCGTCGCGCTCTAGCAATTAGCCAAGTGCAAAGCAACATTCCCCTCAGAATTATTACCGACCGCTATGATTCCTGAATTATATTGTAAATCAGGAGCAAAAAAAAGACAAACAAGGTCCCGCCTCATTTGTCTTCTTAATTACTTAATTTTTGGATTGCTAATTAGTGATGGTGGCCACCCGGACCATGAATATGCCCATGATCTAATTCTTCCTGTGTCGCTTCTCGTACATCTAAAACTTCACCGATAAAATGCAGGTCAAAGCCGGCGAGTGGGTGATTAAAATCCATTTCCACTTCCGTTTCGGTGATGCTGATCACGCGCCCCATGAGCGGATTACCATCTGCATCTGTCATTTCGAGGTCTTGTCCGACACGCACCCGCGCATCATCAAACTTTCCATCTACTTCAAATGCTTTGCTATCAATTTTTACGATATAATCTTTTTCAAATTCACCATACGCATTTTTTGCACCGATGTGGAAATCAAATTTATCACCGGTTTGTTTACCGCTCAGAGCGGATTCAAAGTCCGGTAAAACGTTACCGTATCCGTATAAAAAAGCAAAGGGATGCTCCTTTGATGTCTCTTCTACCAGTTCCTCTGGCTGATTGTTTTTGCTGGCCGTAAGATAGTAGTTTACGATCACTGCTTTGTCTTCAGATACTGTCATTTTATGCTGTTGAATTATCGTTTGAAGTTATGATTTTTTAATGAATCTCTTTCATGTTTTTTTCCAGCAGATACACCAGCTGGTCACGCCCCAAGTCGGCTTTTATGTCCCCGTGAATGGTCAGCGATACCCCGCCAGTTTGCTCACTCACACTGATCGCCAGCGCATCTGTATTTTCGGTGATGCCTACTGCGGCACGATGACGCATGCCATAATGCGCGGGAAAATTCTCCTTTTCGGTCACCGGCAAAACACAGCGGGCGGCAATGATGCGGTTATCAATAATAATGACGGCGCCATCATGCAGAGGAGAGTTCTTAAAGAAAATATTTTCTAGCATGCGCGCATTCAATCCCGAGTCCACATAATCTCCAGTACTGATAAAGGATTTCAGGTCTGAGCGTCGGCCAAGAATAATCAAGGCCCCTGTTTTGCTTTTACTCATACTAAAGCAGGCCTCGGCCAAAGCCTCCACATCTATAGGTGTGTCATCACTGATGCTGCCGGCACTCAATTTAAACAGGCCTTTCCAGTTTCTGTTTCTGATAAATTCATTCGAGCCGATGTAAAGTAAGAACTTACGGATTTCCTGCTGAAAGACTATCATAACAGCAATCACTCCTACATTTACAAACTTGCCAAGAATGGAACTCAGCAACTGCAGGTCAAATGCCTTGATGACGATGTAGGCAAAGTAAATGAGGGCAAGGCCAATGAAAATATTGATGGCTGAAGTCCCCTTCACGAGGTTATAAGCGAGATAGAGAATGATAGCGACTAGTAGAATATCTACTGCGTCGGTAATACCAAATTTTATAAATTGTACTACGGTGAGGCTAATCAAAGTGTCTGAATTTTTTCGTTTTTTCTATACTGTTCGTAGAGGTCGTGCACCAGTCCGTCACTCAGACCCACCTGCGGGACAAACACCTTTTCAATATCCGCATTTTTCATGACGGTCAAAAATATTTTAGCAGCAGGGATAATCACATCTGCGCGATCGGGTTTTAAATCCAGCCGTTCAATCCGTTCCTTGTAAGTATAGGCGCACAACATTTCATAGATGCCCTTTAAGCGTTCATAACTTAAATGTTTGGTTTCTTTTTTACCACTCAGCTTAAAGATTTTATTGATGTTACCACCAGAACCAATAGCGTTTAGAGGATGAATGCCGACGGTATTTCTTTTCAACCAAGCTTTCATTTCCTCCATTTCATCTTTTTCAACCTTGTCCAGCAACATCCGAACAGTTCCAATGTTGAAGGAACGCGCAGCTATGACTTTATTATCGAAATACAAGGTTAACTCCGTACTGCCGCCACCTACGTCAATGTAGAGGTAGGCGTGTTTCGGATTTAAGAGCTCCTCAATATGATTTGAAAAGACAAGCGCAGCTTCATTCTTTCCGTCAATAATTTCCACTACAATGCCCGTTTCTTTGCGGACCAGATCAATAATTTCTGCTCCGTTAGTCGCGTCGCGCATTGCACTGGTCGCTACCGCCCGGTAACCCACTACACCATAGGCTTTAATTAATTCACTAAAACCACGCAGACTGGTAATCAGGCGCTGGGCTTTGGTTTCTGAAATACGGCCATCTATAAAAACGTCCTCACCCAAGCGGATAGGCATTCGGAACAACTCTTCCTTGCTGAACTGTGGCTTACCATCTACTTCATAGACACGGCAAAATAAAAGACGCATGGCATTACTTCCGATATCAATTGCTGCAAAGACCATTAGGCGTCGATTAAGTTTTGTTTGCTGGTATTGGGCGCAAGGGACTGGTCATCTTTGAGATAGTTATAGATCTCATCCTGAACACGCACCTTCTTTTCACCCGGTTTAGCCTTCTTATATATATTTTCCTGCTTGCGATCGAGAATGCGGACCTTGGTGTTGCCGGATAATTGAATATGAATGATATCCCTAATTTGTCGTCGGATTTCTTCACTGTAAATTGGAACCGCGACTTCACTGCGGTTATCAAGATTACGACTCATCCAATCTGCCGATGAAATAAAAATCTTTTCCTGTCCATTATTATGGAAAATAAAAATACGACTATGCTCCAAGTACTTATCTACAATACTATATGCCCTGATATTATCACTCCAGCCTTCCATTTCCGTTACAAGGGAGCAAGCACCTCTGATAATAAGCGTCACTTTTACCCCGGCTCTGCTGGCTTCATATAGTTTTCCAATCATTTCCTTGTCCACCAAACTGTTCATTTTGAGCAGAATTTCAGCGGGTTTATGCGCTTTTGCATGTTTTATCTCCTTGTCAATAAGCGCTATAAACTCATTGCGCATAAAAAATGGGGCCACTAATAAATGCTTGAAGGACTGAATCTTGAAGTTATTTTCGTAAAACTCAAATACCTTCAGTAAATCCGCAGCAATCTCTTTGTTCGATGTTAAAAGTGAAAAATCAGTATAAACCCTGCTTGTTTTCTCATTAAAGTTCCCCGTTCCGATGTGCGCGTAATTGACTTCTTTACCACCCTCACGCGCCGTCACCACAAATAATTTACTATGCACCTTTAATCCGGGAACACCGTAAATCACCCGCGCCCCTTCTTCTTGTAATTTATTGCCCCAGTAAATATTATTTTCTTCATCAAAGCGGGCTTGTAATTCCACTAGCACAGTGACCTTTTTTCCATTCTTGACCGCATTAATCAGCGCGTTGGCAATTTTTGAGGAATCCGCTACGCGATACAAGGTAATCTTAATGCTCTCCACTGTCGGGTCAATAGATGCTTCGCGCAATAACGTGATAATGTGATTATAGCTGTGATAGGGATAATGCAGTAAAATATCTTTCTGCTTAATGACCCGCAAAGTAGTAAAAGAAAGATCTTTTAAGTCTTTATGCTGCAACCGGGGAGGATGATTATACACCAGCTCTTTCTCGCCCAGATCTGGGAAATCGATAAAATTCTTGAAGTTATGGTAACGTCCACCGGGAATGGCGTTATCTTTTTTATCCATGCCTAGTTTTTTCATGATGTACTTGAGCATGTCATCCGGCATGGCGGCATCGTATACAAAGCGCACAGGCTGGCCTTGTTTGCGAGCCTTCACACTTTTAGATACTTTTTCAATCATGCTTTTGCTGACATCGTTGTCAATATCGAGCTCCGCATCACGCGTTAACTTAATATTATAGGCTTCTGCGGTGCGGTAACCGAACACCTCAAAAATCTGATCGGTATTGTAACGAATCACATCGTCAACCAGCATGATGTAATGCTTGCGGCCATGATGTGGTAAAATCACAAAACGGGAGATGACCGTTGAAGGGATTTCAATTAGGGCATACCGGTTTCTGCGGTTGGACTGACTGGGCACCAGCTTCAAAAAAAGATAACTGGCCTTATCCTTCATGTAAGGGAATTCTTTCGTGTCGTCGATCATAACGGGAAAGAGATTGGAGACCAGCTCATTGGTAAAATACTCGGAGACAAAGATGCGTTGTGTACTCGTCAGTTGTTTTTCATTGATAATGAAAACATTCTTGGCAGCGAGTTCCACCAAAATCTCTTGGTAAATATTTTCAAATCTATTCTGCTGTTCTATAACCTTGCGCTGCAAACGAATCAACAAATCCTTTGGGTCTTCTTCATAAACTGCTACGGCTTTTTTACCAATCTTTGCCAGTCGTTTCACCGTTGCCACACGAACCCGGTAAAACTCATCGCGATTATTACTGAAAATCCCCAAAAATTTTAGACGCTCCAGTAAGGGGGTCGTCTTATCCGCCGCTTCCTGTAAAACCCGCTCATTGAAGGATAGCCAGCTGATTTCGCGATTGATATAGGGGAATACTTTACTTTTCATAAAAAGAAATCAATTTAGTCTTTTGGAAATTTATAAAATTTGACAGGCCTCTTCCTTTCCAAGAATTTGGCCCAGGTCTTGCTATCCCCTTCAAATGCCACCAGAGCACAAGTTGGCAGATTATCGAAAAACGCATCTTCACTTAAGGTATTACATAAATCGGTCAGACCGGGATTATGACCCGCTAGCAAAATGGAGTCCACTTTACTGTCCTGCCTTCCCAGTATTTCAAGAAGACTGTCTATAGGCGCTTCGTAAATAGCTGGTTCCACTATAAAATTTGTTATGTCTAGTTCTAGTGCACGGGCAAAAATTAGCGCTGTACTGAGCGCTCTTGTGGCACTACTGCTGAGGATTTGGGTGGGACTTTCGTGATGCGCAGCGAGCCAGGCGGACTGGCTGTAGGCATCGTCATAACCCCGGTTATTCAGGTGCCGGTCTATGTCCTTTAATCCTTCTTTGCCCCAATCACTTTTTGCATGCCGGAGAATAATTAACCGCTTCATATCGCTGATTGTCCTGTTTTTCTAGTTCCTGATTCCGAAATGGTAATTCTGCTTATAAATGCCTTACAAATAAAGGACTTTAAGTCCTAAATTTACAGAAATTCAGCATTTATTATGAGTAATAATTCAACAATTAAATGTCCCAATTGCCAGCACGAGTTTCCGATCGGAAATGCCTTGGCACAGGAAATTGAAACCGATATAAAAGCGCGTTACTTGAAACGCTTTAATGAGGATAAACAAAAGCTGGATGCTGAAAAGTTACAACTTGCAAAGGAAAGCGAAGCATTAAAGCTGCAGGGCGAAAATCAGGAGCAGGTTTTAGCAGACCGCCTGCGTCTGGCCCGCCTGCAATTGGAGGAGGAAGCAACCAAAAAAGCCACTCTGGAAATACAGGGGCAGATGGACTTGCTGAAAAACGATCTGGAAGAAAAGTCCATTCTTCTGCGCGATACGAAAAAGAAAGAACTCGAAATCCTCCAGAAAGAAGCGAAAATGCTGGAGCGGGAGGAAAACTTGAAGCATGACCTGGAAAAACAAATGATCCAACGCCAGAAAGAAATTGAGGACCGTGCCCGCAAAATGGAAGGAGAGCGGTTTGATATGAAGGTAAAAGAACTCGAGAAAAAACTTGCTGATCAGGTAGAACTGGCCGAAACAATGCGTCGAAAGGCAGAGCAGGGGAGTATGCAGCTTCAGGGGGAGGTGCTGGAACTGGCTCTGGAAGAGCTATTGCGGAGTAATTTTCCTTATGACACCATTGACGAGGTAGCCAAAGGGGTTAAAGGTGCGGATTGTACACAGACCGTTCGAAACCCCCAAGCCCAGGTATGCGGGAAAATTATCTACGAAAGCAAGCGGACCAAATCCTTCACTAATGAATGGATTGAAAAATTAAAATCAGATATGCGGGCGCAACAGGCCGATATTGCAGTGATTGTTAGCGAGGTCCTGCCGCGCGACATGGAAGCTTTTGGTTTTCGCGACGGTGTCTGGATTTGCCGCTTCAGCGAAGTGAAAGCACTGGCCTACCTCTTGCGGGATAGTCTCATAAGGATTCACAGCGCCGTGTCTACCCAAGAAAACAAAGGGGATAAAATGCAGATGCTCTACAACTACCTGACCGCAAATGAATTTCGCCAGAATATTGAGGCCGTCGTGGAGGGCTTCCTGAGTTTGAAGGACAGCATTGCGCGAGAAAAAATACAGATGGAAAAAATCTGGAAAGAACGGGAAAAACAATTGGAAAAAGTCCTGCTAAATACGACCCAGTTTTACGGCTCTATCAAAGGAATCGCGGGAAATGCCGTCGGTGACCTCAAAATGTTGCCGGAATAATTTTTTTTGTATTTTTAAGCGTGGGACGGGATCTAAAATGCCGGCGAAAATCCGTAATTTTATTATTTACTTCGGTATTTTGAAACGTTTACTGCCATATCTCTTTCTCTTTACAGCTTCCCTGCTGAAATCACAATTTAATTATGGCCATCAGATGGACTTCGGAAAAAACCGGATTCAATACCAGTCGTTTGTATGGACCTATCTGGATTACGACCGTTACCGCGTTTATTCTTATCAGGGTGGCGCAGAGATTGCCAAATACGTCGCTGTCAGCATTACCCGTCAGCTCGAGATTATGGAGCATCGGGTGGATTTTCAGCTGGAAGATAAACTCAACATTCTGGTTTATAATAATCAAGATGACTTTAAACAAAGTAATTTAGGTCTCAGCAGCAATGAACAAACCAATCTGGGTGGTGTCACCCGCATTATCGCAGATAAAGTAAGTATCTTCTTTAATGGCTCGCATGCGGATCTGGACCTGCAAATCCGTGCCGTGATTGCAGAGCTCCTGGTCAATAAATTTTTGTATGGCGGTAATGCAGGACAGGTTGTCCGCAACTCAACACTGGTCAACATTCCACCCTGGTTCACCGCAGGTCTTGTGAAATACTTGTCCGAAGGCTGGTCCTCTGAGCACGACAATCTGCTGTATGACGATATTAAAAGCAACAACTTTCGCTCTTTTAACCGACTGAGTGGAAAGGACGGAGCACGAATTGGCCATGCTCTCTGGTACTACATTGTGAGTACCTTCGGCGAAGGGGTCATCTCAAACATGCTGTATATGACGCGGGTCAGTCGCAGTCCCGACAAGGCGATGCAATACACACTCGGCCTTAGTCTGAGTAACCTGATTTATGACTTTACGGAATCTCACCAGCGTAAACTCTATATGTTTCGTGACAGTCTGCGCAATTCACCTATCAACAACAATTCCGTCCTCAAACGCTACAAACCTTTTCGACATTACTATCAGCCTAAAATTAATGCGGACGGCACAAAGTTAATTTATGCACGAACGGAACTCAATCAGTTGCGTGTGTACCTGCGCGACTTGGAGAGCGGGAAGGAAAAGCGTTTGCTGAGGATGGGACCAAAGGTGGAACAACTCGAGGATTATTCCTATCCCCTGCTGGCATGGCACCCGAATGGTAAAATTGTGAGCATGGTCTACGAAAGGAAAAATCAACTCCTCTTGCATACCTATGATCTTGAAAGCGGCGATGTGGTGAAACGAAACGTGCCACTCTTTGAAAAGGTAACAAGCATGTCCTACAGTCCCGATGGCAAGAAGCTGGCTATGAGTGCTGTGAAGCGGGGAAAGGGACAGAGTGACATTTTTGTATTTGGCGTTAATTCAAGTGCAGTAGAGCAAATCACGAATGATATCTGGGACGATCAGCAGCCTGTGTTTACCAGAGGCAGTAAACAGCTTGTTTTTGCCAGTAACCGCCTTCAGGATACTCTCCGAATCAGTGATGATGCCAATTACGCCGCCCGCTTCAACAGAAACATGGATCTGTTCATGGCACCCTATCCCCTCACTACAAAAGTGCTGGTTAAGGTCACGAATACGCCGGATGTGAATGAACTAAATCCCCAGACTTATGGCAAAGATTATGTCAGTTTTCTGAGTGATGAAAATGGCATTTATAACCGTCATCTGGCGCGTTACGACAGCAGTATAGCGTTTGTGGATACGACCGAGCACTACCGCTATTATTATAACAGTAAAGTGGTGAGTAACTGGGATCGGAATATTCTGGAGCAAAGTATCAGTAGCGATCAATCCAAGGTGGCCGAGTTAATTCGTGCAAATGGTAGAGACATGTTGCTGGTGACCGCACTTCCAAAATTAACCGAGCTTGACAAGAGCCCTGTCAAGACCTGGGAACGCACCTATGTCAGCCCCGCAGTAACCGATCCGGACTCCTACCGTCTCAACAAACAGGAACAAGCGATTCCCATCCGCTCCGGCGATCAGGCCAAGGGCATCGATATCGATAATTATAAATTTGAAAATGAAAAATCGACTGCCACAATTTCCTCTACTGCCCAACCTGGTGGCGATTCCTTGCGAAAGAAAACAACTGTGCAGGGATTAAAATTTCCACTTCAGAAAAATTATTACACTTCCTTTTATACGGACCAGGTAGTGACACAATTTGATAATTCGTTTTTTGCAAACAACTATCAGGTCTTCAGCGGCAACGGTCAGCCCATTTATCTGAATCCGGGCTTTAACTTTGTGACCAAAGTCGCTATCAGTGATTTATTTGAGGATCAGCGTCTCGTTGGCGGCTATCGTATCAATCCCAATCTGGATAATGAATTTATGCTGAGCTGGGAACAACGCAAGAATCTGTTTGACCATCAGGTCGTGCTGGACCGGCAGACCTTTCAGGACGCCACGGTGGCCGATGCCTCGGGCCGCTCGTATCCGGCGCGGATCAACACTAGCACCCTGCGTTACTCGGTTAAATATCCTTTTAATCCGGCGGCTGCACTGCGTCTGTCCGCTCTCTACCGCAACGACCGTAAGATGCCACGTGCCATAAGCGATGTGCCTTTGTCACTGAAACCGCAGTTTGAAAATTTGGGCGGAGTGCGTCTAGAATACATTTATGATAATACGCGCAAGGTCATGCTCAATGTTCTGAACGGATTTCGTTTCAAGGTGTGGACAGAGTATTGGCGCTTTAGCGGAAGCATGACGCGTGAGTTGTTGACATCGGGTTTTGATGCCAGACACTATCAGAAAATTCACCGCCAAATTACCTGGTGCAATCGCCTGGCTGGCGGAAACAGTCAAGGCAGCGATCGTCTTATCTTTTTTCTGGGAGGGGTCGACAACTGGCAGTTCCCGCAGTTTAATCAACAGGTCAATATTGTGCGGCCTGAGCAATATGGCTTCCAGACGCTCGCTACCAATCTCCGCGGATTTCAGCAAAACATCCGTAACGGAAATAATTTTCTGGTCTACAATTCCGAACTTCGTATTCCCGTTGTCCGCTATCTTCTGGATCATCCGGTAGCGTCCGACTTTTTTAATAATCTTCAGCTGATCGGTTTTACCGATCTGGGTATGGCCTGGACGGGCTGGAATCCCTTGTCAGATGAAAATACTCAAAATACAAAAATCTACAACTACAACGATGCTTCCGGTCAGGGTGGAACGGGCATTGTGGTTACTGTCATTGACAATAAAAACCCTCTGGTCGGCGGAGTGGGTTTTGGTTTAAGGACGCGCTTGCTCGGTTATTTTGTAAGACTGGATTTTGGATGGGGAATCGATAACCGGAAAGTCACCAATAAAACAACTGCACTTTCCTTCACAACCGATTTTTAATTTATGAGTATAAGTGAAATTTTAATTCTTCTTTCTATCGGACTGTTTGCTGGATTTCTAAGCGGACTGGTAGGCATTGGCGGTGGCATTCTCGTGGTGCCAGTCCTGGTATACTTTTTCAGTATGAATCAGAAGACAGCACAGGGTACTGTTCTTTTTATGTTTCTGCTGCCAGTCGGCATTCTGGGTGTGTTTAATTATTACCGGGCGGGCCATGTGGATATGAAATTAGCAGTGATTATGGCCATCACTTTTGTTGCGGGCAGTTACTTCGGTTCGCGCACTGCTATTGCTATTGATAGCAAACTAGTGAAACAGATTTTTGGTGGGACCATTATGCTCGTTGGACTTAAAATGTTGCTCGGTAAATGAAGCCAGATGTAAGCTTGCTGCTGAAAACAGCTGAAAAACACTTTGAGACGGTTCTCCAGGTCCGTCGTCATCTGCACCAATATCCTGAATTATCCTTTCAGGAGTACGGGACATCAGAATACCTGCGCAAGGCCCTGGGTGCCGCCGACATCGCTTTTACATTCGGACATGTGAAGACGGGTATTATTGCCCTGATTCGCGGAAAAAATCCGGAGAAGAAAACTATACTTGTGCGCGCTGATATGGATGCCCTGCCCATTCAGGAGAAAAACGAAGTGCCTTATCGTTCGCAAAATGATGGTATTATGCATGCCTGCGGACACGATGTACATTCCGCCTGCGCACTGGGCACCGCCCTGGTACTGCAGGATTTGCGAGAACATTTTGAAGGCACCGTTAAAATTATGTTTCAGCCGGGCGAAGAGGTATTGCCCGGTGGCGCCAGCCTCATGATAAAAGAGGGTGTGCTGGAGAATCCCCGTATTGATAAAGCCATTGCCCTCCACGTGTTTCCGGAAATGGAGGCAGGTGAATTAGGTTTCCGAGAAGGCATGTACATGGCTAGTACTGATGAACTATATGTAACGGTAAAAGGTAAAGGGGGGCATGCCGCCATGCCTGCTCACTACCGAAATCCATTGCTCTGCGCTGCTGACTTCTTAATGCGGGTTGAAGAAAAATTTATGTCCCCCGCTGCTCAACAAAGTCTGCAAGCAAAAGGACTTCCGACCGTCATTGCATTCGGCAAGATTGAAGGGGCCGGTGCTACC
>CALPON020000032.1 GCA_943325195.2 Sphingobacterium thalpophilum
GAAGAACACCTTGGGCGCGCAAGAAGGTAGAAGACCTGTATGTACAGGTGGTGGATTCGCTGCGCAAGTCCTGACGCTGGTAGTTCCTTTCCATGCCGATGCCCGATGACTAATTTTTCACCTGGTTTTAGATTCCTCTAAATCTATTTTACTAAAAAAGAAAACGATGGAAGTCTTGCAGCGCAATACAGGAATGCCTTATAGCGGATTAGCGGTCGTGCTTTTAAAAAAAGGTGGTTATGCAACATCGCCGATAAATTGGACAGCGGTTGGGAAATTCGGCAGAAAGCGAGGTAATTCAGAAAAATAAAAAGCCGCTTTGGTTAGCGGATTTGTTTTACGAAATCGGGACAGCAGTAGGCGAGTAGTTCCGCTGAAGGGCCCTGACCAAGCACTGCTGAGATTCTAATTTTATTTGGACTGCTGGGGTGTTTGCGGCATTTACGTTTGCCAATCAGTTTTCTAAGGTGTTCGCAAGCATGACGCGCTTCGCTGTTTGCGGCGGTAATGACAGCAGCATTGGAACCATTTTCATCTTCAGGAAGTAATTTTAGTTCAAGTCTGATCATACTAACAATTTTAGTCGAAGTAAAGATAGAACAATTTTTGGGCCATGTCAATCATTTTTAGGGAAAAGGTGGAAAAGGAAACGACGCTTGCTAATGTTAATGGATCAGTTACAAGAGTTATAATTCACGCAGGCATAGACCATCTGTAGCAGAGGCAAGGCGGCTGATTTGTTCTTGCTGCCTTATGGGCCTTGGTGCATTGAGAGGATCGTCATGGCGAATTATTTGGATTATCGGCTGCCTTAAAGCTGCCATACGTGGTTCATGCTTCAGTTTAATCGACCAGAATAAATAGTATATAATTAACATTATGTTAAATAGCGTAATCGTGAACACACTTCTTTTTTGCGCATAATTCCCCCCTTTTCATTTAGCTCGTCACACCGAGACCAGCCTTCCCATTTGTCTTGACGGCTGTGTTTAATTGGTTTGCAGTGCCCCGAGCTACTCGGCCGTTTTAGGAATGGACAGTCATACCGAAAGCCTATAAAATTATCTATCTCTGCAAAGTGCTAAATGCATCATAGATTAGATCACATGGAAAGATGTATTAAAACCGGTGCTGGACCACATAGCGAAAAAGCCCGCCGGCTTACCGAAACGGGATTATAAAAAAAAGGCAATAGTAAGCTCTCCTTAGAAAGGAACTACTTAGCTGTTAGATGCTTTTTTTATGCGACTGCTCTACTTTGCCGTAGGCAGGACATCTCTCATGGCTTTTGCAAGAAGGGACAGTGATTGCTACGATTGCTGCGAGAAAGGTATAGGCAAAAAATTTCTTCATAAAATAATTTATGGTTAAAGGTAAACAATTCAAGTGCTTAAATAAACTTTAATCTGTTATTTTACTGAAATTTAATAACACCACATCGTTAATGACTGAACTTTTGCCGGAAGATTGGAAAACAGTGTTGAGGGAAGAAATGCAACAGCCGTACTTTTTGGAATTGGAAAAAAAAGTGGATCGATCTTATGAAACGCTGACTGTTTATCCCCCACGGCATTTGCTTTTCGAAGCTCTGCGTCTCTGTCCGCTTCAATCGCTGCGTGTTGTTATTTTGGGTCAAGATCCCTACCATGGTCCTTCACAGGCGCATGGACTCTCGTTTTCCGTGAATCCTGGGATACGATTTCCCCCTTCGCTCCGTAATATTTTTAAGGAATTACTTACTGATCTGCCTGGTTATGAGGTGCCGCTGGACGGTGATCTCCACTCCTGGGCTGGTCAGGGCGTTCTTCTACTAAATGCAATTTTAACGGTTGAAGCAGGTTTGCCTGGCAGTCACGCCAAGTGGGGTTGGGAACAGTTTACAGACCAGGTCATTCGCTGCATCAGCCATTCTTGTGAACACGTAGTTTTTTTATTGTGGGGCAATTTTGCGGGATCAAAAAGTCACTTGATTGATGCTTCTCGTCATCTGATTTTGAAGGCAGCACATCCTTCCCCTCTGGCCAGGGGGGCCTTTTTTGGAACTAAACATTTTTCTCAGGCAAATGCTTATTTAACTGCTCAGGGACGCCTCCCGATTAACTGGTAGCTGTAGGACTTGAAAGATGGTAACGCATGCGCCAGTGGGGAATGTTGTCTTCTAGGTACTCTTGACCTTCTGCCAGAAATCCTAGTTCGGTATAAAAACGCAGCAGATAGGCCTGAGCTGAAATGACAATCTCTTTATTCTGAGTGAGTTCCAGCGCTTGATGAATGCAATACTTCATTAGTTCTTTTCCGGTCTGCCGCCCACGAAACTGGGGATGCACCACTACCCTGCCGATTTTTGAAGGATACGATTCTTTCTCAGCACGCAAAATTCTTGCATAGGCTGCTAGTGTGTGGCCTTCGTACAGCAACACGTGTTCGGCACTGAGATCGAGTTCATCCACATCTTGATAGGGGCAATTTTGTTCCACCACAAAGACAAGGGCGCGCAGCTCATAAATCTTAAAAAGATCAAGGGTGTTTAATTCTGAAAATTTCTTTTTTTGAAAATTCATCTCAATATTGTCCTGTGCTTAGCATGACCAGCGTGCAGGCTGGTAAACATTCAATTCCGCGTTCTGTTGCTTCCGCTTGAATCACTCCGCCCTCTGTTCCGGGATTAAAGATAATTCGTTTCGGCTGTAATTCAAAGACATAGTCTTTCCATGCTGCCTGATGGGCGGGTCCAACGTATAAGGTCACGGTATCGATGTCCCCTAGCAACCGACCTTTCAGCAGAATTTCTTCCCCACCAATTTGACCGCCTTTTAGTCCCACTGGAAAAACAGGATGGCCATGTCGTTGCAAACTCATGGTGGCTTTATAGGCATAACGCTCCGGATTTTCGGAGGCTCCAATAACAACCGTTCTTTTCTTCATTTTATTCGGTATAATTCAGGTCCTTATGATAGGTCTCTTTCAAATTCAGCCAGGCAATCAGAGAGAGGGACGCAACAACGATGCCAACTGCCACCGCTGCCTTTTGTGCACTGCCTGTCCCCGCTCCTGCAAATACTTCTTTCTCAAAATAACGGAACAAGAGACTCAAGAAAATAACAGAACCTCTTACAAAATTTGGAGCGGTGGTGGTGGCCGTTGCGCGGATATTTGTCCCGAATAATTCCGCTGCGGTGCTCATAAAAACGGCCCAGTAACCGGTCGCGAATCCAATAATGGTCACCACAACATAATAATGGTATTCAGAAATGACGGCTGTTTTAAAATAAAGAAAGATGGATGCAAAGGTCATGATCATAAAAGCAGCCAAGGCTTTTTTACGGCTTTTAAGGTACAGACTGAGGAGACCACTGGCTAGATCACCCGCTGTTATTCCCAAATAAGCGTACATGATTGACTTTCCAGCGTCCGGTTTAAAATGTGTGACCCCCATGGAGACAAAAATTTCAGGTGCAAAGGTGATGAGGATTCCCATCACATACCAGACTGGAACTGCAATCATAATTACACTCAGATATTGTACTGCGGTACTTCTTTTTTTAAATAATGTCAAGAAATTTCCACGTCGTATTGTACTGGTTTTCAGATCTTCAAACATTCCTGATTCAAGTACTCCGACACGTAATAGTAGTAAGAGTAAACCCATGCCGCCGCCAAGGTAAAAACTCATACGCCAGTTGGTAATCACATCGCCCATAAAGCCTGCAACAACAGCTCCAAATACGCCGACGGTGGCAACAATCATGGTACCCACTCCCCGCTTTTCCTTGCTCATGCTTTCGCTGACGAGGGTTATGCCAGCGCCAAGTTCTCCCGCAAGACCGAAGCCAGATACAAAGCGCCAGACGGAATACCAGCGGACCGACTCGACCATGCCGTTGAAGATATTGGCCAGAGAGTAGATTAAGATAGAACCGAAAAGGACAGAGAGCCGGCCTTTTTTATCCCCCAGCATTCCCCAGAACAAACCACCGATGAGCATGCCTCCCATTTGCCAGTTGAGGAGCAGCATGCCATAATTTTTTAGGTTTTCAGAGCTGGCCTGATTGCCGAGAAGGTCACTAAGACTGTCTTTTCTCTCGACACTAAACAACACCAAATCATAGATATCGACAAAGTATCCCAGTGCCGCAACAAGAATGATTTTGTTGAGGGAGGAGGACTTGATGCTTTTTCGCATACTTAATTTTTTAGAATTTTACGTGAATAGGTGGCGTTTTGAGTCTTGATGCGGACAATGTAAACCCCATCTGCGATATCAGTTGTAGATATCAAAAATTTACGGTCCCCTACATTTATGGTAGCTTTATAGGCACTTCTTCCGCGCATGTCAATGAGTTCAACGCTGCCCTCAGAAAAATCTTTAATGTATACGATTTCAAGTACTTGAAGGTCTTTATTGAAGTAAACATTGAAACCGTATGCTCCTTCCTCACATAAGAGTGGCACTCCCCAGCCAATACTGTTATTGGGCGCAGCTGCATTATGTCCGCGGTATTTTAATTCCCTCAGGATATCCATATTAGTCAATTTTTTATTCGCCTGCCAGAAACAGGCTACAGCACCAGCAAGAATAGGGGTTGAGAAACTCGTTCCATTTGCAGGAAAGGTTTCGTTATAAGTTTGTGAGACCCATGCTCCTGCACCTATCGCTACAAATTCAGGTTTAATTCTTCCGTCCGATGTGGGGCCCACACCACTAAAGGCAGCTTCTCGGTAGAGACTGTCGATTGCGCCTACAGCGATGATACTGTCTGCATCAGAGGGAACACTGATAAAATGCCAAGGATTGGCTCTTTCATTTCCTGCCGCATTCAAGACTAGAATGCCTTTTCTTGCTGCCATTGTGGCCGCAATACTCATGGGGGCTATCCTGCCGTTTAAGTTCACATAAATATGATTCATGGCAGGGTCATCGAATTCCGTATAACCAAGAGAGGTGGTCAGCAGATCCACTCCTACGCTATCAGCAAACTCTGCTCCCCTGATCCAGTTGTATTCTTCCGTCAGATATTCCTTTGGTGCCTCTGTAGTAAGCAGCCAGTAGTTTGCTTTGGGAGCCGTCCCGTGAATGGCGCCTGGCTTGTTGGCAGCGAGGCAAGACAGGACCATCGTACCATGGGTACCTGTATTGTCTTTGTAAACATCATTATCACCCGCCACAAAATCGCGGGTTCCCAGTATACCATTTTGAGCGCGAAGACTGTCAAAAACCGGATTTGTATTCACGAAACGAAAACCTGCATCCAGAACTGCAATGGTCATCCCTTGTCCGCGGTAACCTTTTTCATGCAGGCAGTCTAATTGAAGCTGACGAATTTGCGCACCGGAGCCACCATAATTGTAGGCACTTAAAGTAGTGCTTGAAGTGGATTGCTGTTCCCGCAATTGCATGGAAGGCGGGGGCGAATTATAAGTGAGGTCGGGTGTTCCCTCTGAAATCTGGTAGCGCTGCACTTGTTTATTGCCTTCTACAAATGAAAAACCTTTGATAATGCCGAGAGCACTTGCAGCGAGTGGCAGACTATCCACTTGAATAACAACCCCGTTGAGCCAGCGCGAAGCATATAAGACCCGAACATTTTGCACATTTTCAATGGTCTGAATGTATTCTGGCGTCACTGGCAGGTCCGTCTCATCAACGGCGATGTTATAACGGACGCGCCGCTCAATAGCTGCCATACCCAGAAACTCAGTGGGTCTGGAAATGGAGTACGGTGTTCCTTTCTTGTCTTTTAATTTAATCCAATACCGCACCGGATCTGCAGCCATCAATTGTGGCAGTGCAGTGGCAGCGAGCACAAGCAAAGGCAATAATCTCATTTTATTCGACACCATGTGACAAAAGCGTTTGTTTGTAAATGTATCCACTCTCAATACGTTGGAAGACTGTTTTTCCAGCTTCTATTTTATTTCCTTTAATCGCTATGCTTTCTTTGAAAATCAGGCCGATGCCTTTGCCATACATTTCATTGGCACGGCGTGCTTCAATTAGATTGATATCATCTAACTGGTTAACATTCAATGTTTTTTCATGGCTCACTTGATTAAGAACCAAAGGCTTTTCAAGTTCCTCGTAGCGGCAGAATTGTGCGCTCAATGTATTCGTGGCATTACAGTTCCAGCTGGCACTTTCTTCTATGGGGAAGCTAAGTCGCGTAAACCGGATATTATTTTCCTGTACTTCTATCCGCTGGTTGTTGCCACGAATGACCCAAACATCCCGCAAGCGCCAAGGTAATTTATTATAAGCTTGGGAAGGATGAAAGAGTCGGACAAAACGTTCGAGCCGGTGGGCAGCATTGCCGGTCTCATCGGTAAAAACCTCAGTTATTTTTTCCTTCAGCTGGTAGCTGTAGACCAGCGTGTCACGCGGTATTTCTGTGTAGACCGTGCTATCCACTTCGTAAATAATGTATTTACCGACGGTGAGCGGATAATAATCGCGACCCAGTAGAGCCGCATAATCTGGCACTTCTTTCTTGATACAAGCAGAGAAAAAAAGGCAGTAGACACTAACAGCTATAATGAGGATTTTATTCACTACCCTTAAAGGTACGAAATTAGCGGAAAAGTAAAAGCACCTGTTGGAAAGGCTTTAAAAAAAATTTGAAAATTAGAAGCCGTAGCCTTTGAAGGTCCGGGTAAATTCCGTTGGTTCGAATTTCGGATTGACCTGAAGGAAATGGTAATTGTATTCTTCAAATAACCCTTTTTCATCGAGGATTTTCATGCTGATGGGAAGCAGATACAATTGGTCCACATACATGATAACGGATTTGCAATACCAGGTGGGAATCTTGATGACTTCGCCTTTTTTGAGGATGTCAAAATAGTCTTTAAACTTTGGGTTTTTCTCCACAATCATGTATTCGGCGATAAAAAATTTGCGGGCAATGGAGGTAATGCTTTCATTATCACCTACAACATAGTCTTTAAAGCCGAAATCGCGGTTATTGATAATGACCTTATAGCATGGACGGTTATTTATTCTTTCCTCACCAGCTAGTTCAAAATAGTCGTAAAAGCGATCCCCTAGTTTGTCAACCGTATGCTGAATGATGGCTGCGAAATAGTCATAGCCCATCTCGTTTAATGAGTGGTGTTGATCCTGCCGCATGAGGTTTCCCATTGGATCCAGATTCAGATTAAAGTATGGAAACGCATTGGGCTTTACCAGTGCACGGCCATCATTGGTACCCTGCACCCATAGGACTTCAATACCTTTTATATACAAATAAATTTGGCGAGGATTGCGGTGAAACTTCACTGAACTTTCGTAGAAATTAAAACCTTTTTTTCCTCGTTCGGTAATTTTCAGGTGGTACTTAAGGCTCTTTACCTCTTTAATTGCTTGTAAAGTTTTTAGCACCAGTTCTTTACACTCCATGTTGGATTTTTGTGCGAACAGACTCTGAACGGACAAAGAAAGAAAAAGAAAAAATAGTAGTAGAGGCTTCATGCGCAACTTCATCAGAAAGCCGCAAAAATAACATATTCAGTAGATTACGACGATTAAAAACGGATTATTTTGAAAAATATTTTTTTGATCCAAAGACCGCTTTAAACCCAGGGAATAGTATATTTGATGTCGGAAGTTAGATGGCCATGGGCATTCAAAACACAATTATCAGAGGTATCAGGGAGTCGTTGCACAGGCACGATTACTTGGTGTTGCCTGATTTTGGTGGTTTTGTTCTAAAAACCCGCTATGCACATTATGGAGCAGCTGGCAATTCTCTGTTTCCTCCTGCTAAGACCATTAGTTTTAATCTACAGCTAAAACAGGATGATGGAATTCTGGTGAATTGGCTGACCAAGGAATTGAACTGCGATACAAAAGAGGCTCTCCGTCAATTAAAAGATTTCTCTTCTTTTTGTCAGGGTGTCCTTTCTGCCCGTCGACGTATTAGTCTTGAAGGCATTGGTTTCTTCTTTCTTGATTTTGAAAATAACATTTGTTTTGAACCACAGGCAGACGTCAACTACCACCGCGGTAGTTTTGGACTGGAACCAGTTCAGTTAAAGTCATTGCTTCCGCCAGATCCTTTACAAGACCGTCCGAGAAATTTTGTTTTTGAGGATCGCCCTGCTACTGCTGGTAGCGATCAGTCGCAGCGTCCGCGACTTTCTGTCCGCCGTGTTTTGGTGCCTGCTATTCTTTTGCTAGTTCTTTTTGCACTCACGGGTGTTTTGCTGAATGAAAGAAAAATCAGTGGGCAGTTACAGGCTGCATTTGCATCTGTTAACGGTACCGAATTATATGCCCCTCAAAAATATAGTCCACTGCAACTCGAGGTAACTTCTGAGGGTAGCGCTGCCTATGTCGCTGATGCGAATGGTATTGCTGTTTTTCATTTTTCTGATCGCCGCCAATTTTCTGTGAAAGCCGGCGAGGCAAGTCCTGCTGTAACAAAGCTGGGGCGTTACGAAATTGTCGTCGGCTGTTTCAGTCAGCTTGAAAATGCAAAGAAGTTAATCCGTCAGTTGAATAAGAAAGCCATTCATTCGGAGTTGAGCGGCAAGAATGAAAAAGGGCTGTTCCTTGTTCAGGCCGGTCGTTTCGATGAGCGTTCTCAGGCTTTAACTCAGATTGGACAACTACATGATAAACAGCTATCTGCCTGGGTGCGTGAAGTGAAGGGCAATTAGCTATCCATTCGGAGTCCACCCTACTCCATTAAACCATACAGTAATTTTATTTCAAAGGCAATCAGCGCGCCTTCCAACTTCTTTTTAACATCGGACTGAGGGGCGCCCATCTGCACAGGGTCAATGGTAAAGAGGAATAAAGGAAGGGAGAATCCGCACTTTCCAGCCATTCAGGCTGCCAGCTTAGGCCTTGCTTTTTGATTTTGCTTTTCTGTACACTAGCACGGCCACCATCAGGGTACCCGCAAAGGCAAAAAGGCCGAGTAATCCCCAAAGGAGGCCTGATGATGATTTAATCACCACCAGAAAAACAATGGCTACAAGCAGAACGGTAGCCAGTTCATTAAAGAGGCGGAGTTGAAAAGAAGTATTAAGGAAAATGCCTTTCTGCTGGCGTTTGAGAATCAGCTGACAATAAAAGTGATATGCAATGAGGACCACTACGGCGATCAATTTTAGCCACATCCAGGGCAAGAAGAGATAAGCGGGATTTTGAAACAGCATCCAGATGCCAAAAAGTGTGGTCCCAATCATTGCCGGCCAGCCAATGATGTTCCAGAGTTTTTTTTGCATCAGCAGGAATTGGGGTGTGAGGATTGCTTTTTCCACTTCTGATTTCTGCTGGGCTTCGGTGGTGTAGATAAATAAGCGGACGATGTAGAATAAAGCAGCGAACCAGCTGACAACAAAAATAATGTGAATGGCTTTGAGGTAAAGAAAATCCATCCACAAAAGTAATGTATTATGCGTAATTTTGTGCGGATATATGAAAACGAAAACGCCTGTACAGTCGCTGACCATCAATACGGAAGTGGTTTTACCAAATGACACCAACCATGTTGGCAATTTATTTGGTGGTAAGCTGATGCAATGGGTGGACATCACAGCGGCAATTGCAGCGCAGCGTCATTGCGGACGTGTGGTCGTGACAGCAGCCATTAATCATGTATCCTTTGATCATCCGATTAAACAAAATAGTGTGGTGACTCTGGAGGCGAAGGTTAGCCGTGCTTTTACGAGCAGCATGGAAGTTTTTGTGGATGTGTTTCTCGAAAATCCTAGTACGGGTGCCAAAACCAAATGTAACGAAGCCATATTGACTTTCGTCGCCATTGATCAAAACGGTTCTCCTCTTCATGTCCCAGCCCTGGAGCCGGAAACGGAGTTGGAAAAAAGTCGTTTTGAAGGGGCGTTGCGAAGACGTCAATTGTCACTCGTTATTGCCGGCCGGATGAAAGCCCAGGATGCAACTGAACTCAAGGCACTTTTTGTAAAGGATTAATCAGGGATGCAAATCGGCACGTGACCTTGGTCGTTTGTTGTATTGCCAATTGAAACCTTTGAGGACAGCATTTTTTAAATCCACCTGTTTTATTGGATCTACTACCCCACTCGTTTTGGGACGCATTGTGATTTTTTCGACTTCACCGTTCTTAAATAAAGCAATGATTTCGGTTCCTGCTGTTTTGTTGAGGCCTGTCACCTTTTCTTTGTTTCTGGGATAATAGTAAATATCAGCATTGCCCGTCGCCACTGCTCTTCTTAGTGTATCACTTGTGATGAATCCTTCTATTTTCTTGGCGGTCAATTGATTAAACTTATCAAAACGCAGGGTGTCTGCTGCCTGTGACAAAAAAGCCATGCCTTCCAGTTCAAATCCTCTCACGCTGCTGTTGCCGGTTTTTACCAGAATGGATCTGGCGGTTGCCTGTGAATTTTTGAACCAAAGCACCGGTGCTCGGAATAGCCGCAGTAGACTATCGGCCGTATTCATGGAAGCCGAATCACAAATCGCCTGAATGTCTCTTTTATAAACGCGCACATGGTGGTAAGCGTTTATAAAATTATTAATAGAGTCCAGATCAAGGTGATACAAGGTGTCAGCGGCAATAAAAAGTGTATCCCGTTCATAGAGTCTGGCGTAGATTGCTTTATTGGTGACGATTGCCTCGCTATTTTTTTGACGGTACTCAATGTAATTCCCGTAAATGATGGATTTCTGTGAGGTGTCGGTCAGAGTCACATTGCGGAAGGCTTTGCCGATTCCTTTCTGGCGGTCATATAGCAAACTATCGCCTCTGAGTTTTTGATGTTTGGTTATCAGTACTGCATTCTTACTGAATTGTGATTTTTCACGCTCGGTATCATACCAGCCATTTTCGCAATAAATATAATCTGTTTTACTGGTGATGATGCTAGGACCAAGAAAGTAAGATGTCTTATTTCTTAAGTTATAACGTAGGGTATCAGAATTCATTTTATAATCGGGATTCGTTAGTACCACATCAAAATGAAAAGCTGCTTCTTTTGTGGCGCTGTAATAATGTCCGTTTTTACTAATGAGTGTATTTTCACGATTTACCAAGGTCCCGCCATTGTAATAATTGGCGATGGAACGCGCCACATCAAAGGTCAGAATGGAGGTGCTTAGGGTCATATCTTTTTCTATACAGCGGACATTGCCCTGAAGACTGGCCATTTTTGTCTTGCCGTCATACTGTAGGTTGTCACCGGTGATTCTTAAACTATCGCCTTTGGTGATGAGGATGTGGCCTTTTGCAATCATTCTGTTCTCCTGATCGTAAAACCAGGCGGTATCGCAATGCAGCAAAGCACCTTCATGCTCACAGATCACATTCCCCCGTAGAATTTTGGCTTTGGTTAGTTCTTTGTCATAGGATAAGCTTTCGGCCTGGCGGATTTCAATGAGCTTGCTCTTCTTTTCCTGCGCCGAAAGAGCAGCGGAAAACAAAATGATTATGACAAGCAAGTATTTATACATTACGCTTAACGGGTTGCCAGACACTGGACTGAATTCCTTTTGTATAACGGAAAAAACCAGCGAGTAGTGCGGCGTTCATAAGGTAAAAATGACTGATGAAGCGCAAAGATTCTGTCCGGAACTTAAAGTAATGGTTTAAGACAGGGAGCATCAGGCCGATGATTTGTAAGGCAGCGAGTACAAAAAATAAAGGAAAGTGTACGGCGAGGCTCAAACTGACGATTAAAAGAATGAGTAAAAGGAAAGGCGTGAACCAGCGGAGGACCTTATGAGACCAGAAACTAAAAGCAAGTGGCCGCCAAAGAGGAAAAAGTAGGTTGCGAAAGAAATACAGGTTTTGAAAATTGCCCGAAGAAATGCGCACTTTCCTTCTGAATTCGCCTGCAGAATCTCCGGCCACGTCCTCATAACAAACCGCCTCTTCACAAAAAACGGCTTTTTTACCCTGGTTTAGTACCTGCAGGGTGATGTAAAAATCATCGACAATAAAGTTACTTGGAATCTGGCAGAATAGACTTTTACGAATGGCATAACAGCCCCCCTCTGCACCCATAATGAAGCCCCAGGCTTTACTCTCGGCACTTTTTAACTTGTTTTCCAGACTCAGATATTTTTTCTCCTGTAAACTTATTCCCTCATTTTTCTCAGAGGTCTTAATAATGTTTGCAGCCACCAGACCTACCTTGTGCTCATAAAAGGGCGCCATCAATAAACGTATGGTATCTGTCGTAAAAAAAACATTGGCATCGGTCAGAATTACAAAGTCATCCTTTATGAATTGTTGCAGGTTGTTTAGGATGCCCGTTTTTCCTTCTCGGTTTTCAAAACGGTGTAAGTGAACATTCGGATAATTTACGGCAAGTTTTTGTACCAGTTCATCAGTGAGGTCGGAAGAAGCGTCGCTGCCCACATACACCGTGATTAATTCCTGGGGATAATTACCAGTGAGCACCGACTGAATTTTCTCTTTAATCACCTTCTCTTCATTGTAGGCCGCAATGAGAACTGAAACACGCGGAAGTTGAGCAAAAGATTCTGAGCTTGTCGTCAATTCTCTGCTCCTAAACCGCCAAATCATGACCAAGGGATACAACAAATAAGTATGGATGATGAGTCCCAAACCAGCAAAAAATATGCAGAGCAGCGTGAGGTACATCGTTATCAGGCAGATTTGGATTTATTTTTTTTAAAAATTTTACCCCACCAAGAATAGTAAGCGCTCAGGTCAAATATGACGGAATCATTTGCAGCTTTAACGGTAAGGAAAATACTAACAGGCAGAAAGATCAAGAGGGGCATCCACATGGCTTGCCATGCGGGTAATTTACGATCCAGCGCCAATTGCATAAACATCTCTGTGAGGATATAATAGGCTAAGAAAAACAGAACCGAAATTATCACCGGCATGCCTAATCCACCTTTACGAATAATGGCTCCGAGTGGAGCGCCTACAAAAAAGAGAATGATGCAGGCGAAAGAGACCACAATTTTTTTGTGCCATTCAATCAGCATATTTACCACTTGGTGCAGGTCATTTTGAAAACCGACATCAAAATTATCGATGTTACCAACAGCGGATCGGCTGACATTGAGGGCGTTGTCGACGGTCTGCAGAAATTGGTCATTGGTGAGACTGTCTAGAAACGCAGGGAGTGGACGATAAGTAAGACTGGAATCGTTTTGCATTCGGATAGACGTACGGGAGTAAAAATTATGGGCGGCCTGATCATAGAGTTGATTCACCCGTCGATTGATGATGCGCTGTGTGCTATCGATGACGGAATCAAGCTGCCAGACGTTTAGCAGTTCACCGTTTCCTTTAAAAAGTTCTTCATTGGTCCGTTTAAGTTTGAAGTCCTCGAGCGGAATATTGACCTGTAGTTGTTTATAGCTGAGCTGAGAGAGCTCACCGGGATTTTGCAGGGGACTTCCTACTTTTCTGATTTCTTCATAGCGGTTACCATCCCGCAGAATAAGGACAAGTTCAGAAGTATCTGCGGTGGTGGTCAGTTTTCCATGTTTGGCATACATTTGAATGGTATTGCCCATGTGTGCCGAATGATCATATATATAGATATCGCCAAGTGTATCCTTATTTCGGGATTTTTTACCCACTCGGATAGAATAATTTTCGATGCCATTGTAGAAAAACCCTTCTTTGAGATTAACAGCGGGCTTTTTTTGACGGATATCATAGAGCAGTGAAGAGGATTTTAGATGGACGACGGGGAGCACAAAATTATTGAATAGAAAAGTCACGAGTGCAAGGCCCAGTATAAAAACAAAGACTGGCTGCATGATTTTATAAAGCGAAAGGCCAGAGGATTTCATCGCTGCCAGTTCATAATTTTCGGCCATATTTCCGAAGCTCATGATGGCGGCAAGAAGCACGGCCAGGGGAATTCCCTGCGGAATGATGGCAATCCAGGCATAGGCGAACAAGGTAAAGAGATCAAGCGAACTTAGACCTTTCCCAATAAAATCGTCGAGGTAGGTAATTACCACCTGAACCAGGAAGAGCAGAAAGACACAAATAAAGAGGGTTGCAACAAAAGGCGGTAAAAAAGACTTGAGCGTGAGCGTATGTAGTTTTTTAAAATGCACCTTTAGCCTATAAAAATACGCTTATTTACGTAGTTTTAATTTATAATTTAAGCAAACTTTGCTATTTTTGTTGACCTATGATAAATGGAAAAAAGATCATCGCCGTGCTGCCTGCCTACAATGCAGCACTGACGTTAAAAAAGACCTATGACGAAATCCCTTTCGACATTGTGGATGAAGTTGTATTGGTAGATGATCACAGTAAAGACAACACCTCTGAGGTTGCTCGGTCAATCGGTATTCGTCACGTAATTCGTCACGAAATCAATAAAGGTTATGGTGGAAACCAAAAAACGTGTTATGATACCGCTATGCAGCTGGGTGGGGACATTGTGATTATGTTGCACCCTGATTATCAGTACACGCCTAAGCTGATTCAAAGTTTGGCTTACCTGATTGCGAATGACTTGTATCCCGTGGCATTTGGTTCCCGTATTTTAGGAAAAGGTGCTTTAAAAGGTGGTATGCCGATGTATAAATATATTTTTAATCGGCTGTTGACCTTTACACAAAACGTTCTGGTTAACCAGAAATTATCTGAATACCATACCGGTTACCGCGCTTTTTCAAAAGAAGTGATTCAAAAAATTAACTACCACGCCAACTCTGATGATTTTGTATTCGATAATCAGATGATTTCACAGATTTTCTATGCGGGCTTTGAAATTGCGGAGGTAACCTGTCCTACAAAATACTTCCCCGAAGCGAGTTCTATTAACTTCAGAAGAAGTATGAAGTATGGAATAGGCGTGCTGGGCGTGTCCTTCACTCACTTTTTTAATAAACTGGGCATTATTAAATCCGAGATCTATAAAACAAAAAGCTAAAATGCCATGGCTGTTTACCGATTTAAAGTTTTTCTTGAAGATAATGATGACGTTTTCAGGGACATTGATATAAAAGCTGCACAAACCTTTGATCAGCTGCACCAGACCATCCAGGAAGCCTTCAAATTTGACGGTAAACATGCTGCCTCTTTTTTTGTGAGTGATGATTATGGCCGTAAGGGTCAGGAAATCACCTTGCGTAAGGAAGATCTGCCTTTAGACGAAGAAGAAATCCGTCTGAAAGTTGATCCCAAAAAATTAATGAGTGAGGTGAAAATTGCCCGTTATATTGAGCAACCTCATCAACGCTTTGTTTATGTTTTTGATCCGGCTGTACAGTGGACTTTTCTCTTGGAGATGATGAAAATTGTAGAGGATAATGCAAAAGTCTCCTACCCTGCTATTGTAAAAAGTATTGGAACGCCTCCAAAGCAGTATAAACAAGTCAGTATTGCCAAAGAGGAGCTCTCCGCAGATATGGCCATGGCTGCTTTATTGGATGACGATGATCTCGAAGATGAGGAAGCTTATACACCGCTTGTTGAAACCGAAGAGGCGGTTGAAGAAGATGATATCAATAGTTTAGAAGGCGAAGAAGGCGAAGAAGGCGAAGAAAGCGAAGAGTCCGAAGAGTTTGATGAAGGTGGTGGTGATAGTTTTGGCTCTGAGCAGGAGGACGATCATTAGTGCTTCTTGCGGGTTTCTTCTCCTAACTGCTAGTAATTTGCATCCACCAGTCTCAACAGCGTCCTTTTTGGGAGTTCCGCGATTCAATTAAATTTCCGTATTCTCACAGAAACGGCTAGAAATCCTACCGATAAAAAAATTTATCATACTCTAAAACCGGACCGACGGAGACAGTCCGTGGTAAGTGATAGTCCCTGTAAAAGCATGTAAAAACCCAGTGAGCCATTACCAGAGGTCCTGCCTCAGCTAATGGCTAGTAAACTCCTTAGGAGTTCTTCGACGATCTTCAAGAACGCAGGAGTCCGAAACGTTTTAATACTTTGTTAATTTCCGGAACAGTATTCCACCTGACATTCAAAAGAGCAAATACGAAGAGGGTTAAACCGCCACCAAGCAAAGCCTTTAATAAAGGATGTCCTTGAAAATGATTGAACTGAAGGGGAAGCACACATAAAAGAGTGGCAAAACTGATATAAATTGTATGCAGGGAAAAAGGCTGCATTTTAAACCGAAAAAGTATGTAGACATACTTGAGCATGTTAAAAGTGCCAATTGCAATCAAGGTTCCTAATGCCGCTCCGGTAATTCCGAAGGGCGGAATAAAATAAAGATTGGCAAAGTAGCCCACCACAATCAATACAACAAGAAAGACCGAAGCCGCAAAGTACTTGTGTGAATAGAGTATCACGGAGGAATTAACGCCAGTCATTAAATTAATAAGTGAACTGAAGGTCACAATGTAGAAGGCCGATTGTCCCGCCGCAAATTTATCTGGAAGCAAGGTTAAAATTAAATCTATGCTGGACCAGAGCAAACAAAAAAGCACAGCGCCAGCAAAAAACATATAGCGGCTACTGAGTTCATAAATTTTAGAGACTTCTACCCTATCCTGCAAATTCCAGGCGGTGGCGATTTTTGGACTGGCGATTCGTTCCAGACTGTTAAAGGGCACTTCCATTACCACGCTCATCATGGTGCAGGTCGCATAGATACCAACCATTTCGGTGCTGAGAAAATGACCAATCATAAGTTGATCAACAAATTTAATACCCAGTGAAGCAAAGGCGGTTATCATCATCAGCAGACCAAATAAACCAATTTCTTTTAAAGGCAAGTCCTTATAAAATGCAAGCGGAATACGGAAGGAAACTGAACCGGATTTCCAGAGATAAATCAGTAGCAAGAGCAGCTGAATAAAGAACACGCCAATGTATAGGATCACCAGCTGGCGTTGATCAATCATTTGATAATAATATAGTACTACGACCAGCAACTGACCTAAACGTGAAAAAACATCGGTCAGGAAAACGGAAAAGGTGGTTTTATAAAGGCTGGCACTATAAACACTAAAGACAGATATAAGTGATAAAATGTAAGCGAAGACAATGGCTTCTGTGAAATAGCGCGGGAATTCTGGTGAGCGCTTATAATAGTGTTCGAAAAAACCCGCATTGGCCAATAAAATGCAGCCAACAATGAGTGCACCGCCGGATGCAAGCAGAAAAAGTAAAGCGAAAAATCCATGGTGACCATTTTCTGAATTTCTAATTTTTGGGAAATAACGCAGGGTGATGCTTCCAACACCGAGGGGCATGATTACCGCTGCCATCCAGGAAAATGAAAACAAAAGACGCAGTAAACCAATGTCCGACGCACTGATTAGCTGAGGCTGTATATAAATTGTGACCATCCCAAGAAAAGCTCCGACGTAGCTGATCATGGTATTGTTTATAGATTGTTTTTTTATCTCTCCCATTTAATTCGACACCTTAGTTAGAAGATTTAAATAAAGTTGAATCTGCTGTCGGATATTGTCTTTCAACTGATAGCGTGACAGAACGCTCTGGTGGGCTGTTTCAGTCATGGTCTTCATTTCATTGGGATGAAACAAAGCATACATGATTTCTTCACTGGCCGCTTCTGCAGAATAATTTTTTAAAAATAAGGCAGGTGCACCGGGACCAACTACTTCTCGGAAGGCAGGTAAGTCGCTCACTACCAGCGGACAACCAGCAGCCATTGCTTCTATTAGTGCAACACCAAAGCTCTCTCGCTCAGATAAATAAACGCAGAGATCTGTTTGAGCAAGTGCGGTATAAATTTGCTCGGGCGGCAGCCAACCCTGAAAATGAACCTGTGAACTGAGTCCCAGCTCTGCACTTAATGCTTGCAAGGATTTTTTTTGTGAGCCTTCCCCATAAAGGTAGAGTTTGAATTGTTGGTCCGGACAACGGTCTGTCACTATTTTAAAAGCCCTTATCAATAAGTCGATGCCATACACCTTTTCCAGTTTTTTAAAACACGCAATCTTATAATGATCAGAGTGTAATACTTGCTTTTTTTTCACGTGTGTGAAATCGATTCCAAAAGGAATCACCTGCACAGGTTTACGGGTGTACTTTTTCATTTCCTCTGCCATGGTATTGCTAGTACTAATAAGGCAAAGAGAACGCCGGCAGATTAATTTCAGCACCCATTTGTTCAGGAAGGATTGTTTCGGAAATTCAAAAATATCGCTGCCCCAAGCCGTGCTGACGAGATTATGGGAAGCGGCAATACTGCCTATAAAACCATAATTGGTTAAATAATGTGCGTGTAAAAGGTCAGGTTGAAAGTTGCGGATTTGTTTTTTTAAAGCGCTGTATAGTTTAATATACCTGAGTGGAAAAAAGTCTGATTTAAGTGCAGGAGCATAGGCGAAAGAAAGGCTGCTTGTCCAGTCATCCGATCGCAAAGGATCAAGACTAAACAGACCAATTGTTTGGCCCTCAGCTGCCAAAGCCATTGCCCACTTTTTAGTATGTGGGGAATTAATATTTGCAACCAGCAGAATTTTCAATTTTCAAAGCGTTTCTTTCGTTTTTTTACTGCGCACACAGTCAATAACTTGAACCAACTTATAAATTTGAAAATTACATATTTATTACAACTTTGTCTTAAACACTCTAAAATATTACCATGCCCAGCCTGTGCATAATCTTTTTACTCTTTTCTGCCATGGCATTGCTAGCCTAATTCATTAGCATTCAAAGCTTTTAAAGAGGTTCTCAGAGAACTGGCAGACTGCTGAAGGGCGCTATTTAACCAAAATTTATTAAACGAAAGCCAATCACAAAGGGGTATAATTCAGGGCCTTTTCCTTTTTGAAACAGACTAGTTAGGCTATATTCACCGAATACGGTTAGATTTCCGTAACCGATATTGACATGCGCTTTGGCGGCCAGGGGACTCAGATTGTAATTATCACGTTTGATTTTTTTCTGAGTATTTCCATTTTGTTCATAGACCTGCTTTGTCCGCGAACTGATCAAATACTGCCCAATAATGCCTGCTGCAAGATGGATTGTTTTGTTGGTGTCCTTACTGGTATTGCATTCCAGAAGTAAAGGAATCTGGATGTAGGTTGCGCGGAATTTGTTCTTTTTAAAATCCTTACTGCCGTCTTTTTCGCTTGAGCCAAAGGTGAAGGAAGAATCAGGATTCAAGTTTGTTTTATTTGAAAGTGCATAAGAGTGGTAATCAAAGCCAAAGCCTGTAATTATTTTTAGGTAATCGGAAGCGAGGTTAAACTGCCGTTCAATCAGATTACACTGGTAATTAAAACTACGGGAGTAATCCAAATCCATGTATTTCTTATCCTCACTTAATGTGGTCGCTACACTTTTTTCAGTCCACCCGTTCAGGCCCAGGGAGAAACCGTGCCAGTGTTTGAGGCTTGGAATGGCGGCAGATTCTTCTTCTTCCTCTTCTTTTCCGATGATAATGATTCTACGTTTCTTAAAATTGTAAACCGTGGTATCGCTCAGGTTTTTACTATTTATTCCATCACTTATACGAAGTATGCTTGAAGAAGTGCCTGCCTCTGCAGATAGTTCAGCAGGATTGCCTTTTATGCGTATCTCACTTGCACCGGTGGCACTGGCGCGCACACTTTTATTTCCGCGTACGCGCGCAGAGCTGGCACCGCTCGTTGTTATTTTGACAACGTCACTTTGAAGTTCGTAGGAAGCAAAGGAAGATGCGCCACTAATGTCCGCCCTAAGCGTATCCGTCTTGCCGCTTATTTTTATCTGACTTGCACCAGACTGTTGACAGTCAATTACTTTACTTTCTAGTTGCATCTTTATTTCTGACGAACCCGATACACTGATGGCCAGCTTTTCAGTTTTTACAGGCTTTTGCGCGCGCAATTCGCTAGCACCGCTGATCGTAATGCTGTTCAGGCTAGGATTACCAAGATAGACCAAAACATCTCCAGTCACATGTCCTTTGCTGCCGATGTTGAGTATGCCATTCTTTACTTCCGTTTCTACTTTCTGCACATCTGAATCGTCTCCCTTAATACTGAGTTGTGCGGAATCAACTTGTTGAAAAAGGACAGTGATGCCACCAGAAATGACGACCTGATTGAAAGGAGCAATAGGGCGATACTGTGAACTTTGCGCTGTGCAGCCAAATGTGCTGCTCATTACAAGTGCGGCTATAATTTTTTTTATTTTCATAGATTGGTTTTCTATTTGGGTATAAGACGTCGACGTGCGTGATATAGTTACAGCGTTTTATTTTTTTTCTACACTGAAGGAATTAAAAGACAAACGATACGACCGTGTTTTTATTTCTTCCATGCCGTTTATGGATTTAAAACCCATCTGGTTAACTCGTTTAGCGAGGTCTACCGCTCTGTGCCAGAAATTGCCGCCCTTTGCCAGCAGGTTTATTTCCGGTGAATCGTCTATTTCTTGCAGTTCCTCTACGGAGGCATATTTTTGGGAAGTGCTTTCCTTGTTATTTAGGTCCAGACTTGTTATTCTCGAGGAATCTAATTCGACAAGCTGAGCGCGAACACTGAGATTTTCCTCTGCTGCAGTTACCACTTGTTTTTTCAGGCTTTTATTCAAACGGTTGGCCAGCGATTTTTTTACTAGGCTTTCGTCTGGGAACTTTTTTTTGATTTCCTTTTTTGCTCTGCCTTCAGAAAGCCAAGCACTATTTTTTAAGACCGGGCGAGCATGGCTTTTTAAAGCTACCGGCCTTTTTGGTTCGCTGGATACCTGGCTAAAGCGAAATAGAAAACTGAACAAGAGCAGCAATAAGATGGCAGCTGCGGCAAATTGCCAGCGCCGAAGGCCGAACAAGGGAAAAAGGCTTGCACTTTTAATTAGTCCTTTTTTATCGGGATAAAGGATAGCCTGGTCCGCTATAAGTCTCGTTGCGTCGAAAAGAGCGGTATCCGTTAGCAAAGCAGGACTTTTTTTCAGGCCAGCCAAAAATTCTTTTTGCTCAGTAGCGCTTAGTTGCTTTTCGATATGGCGAAGGACAGGCGATTGCATCAATAAATCTTCTTCTGTTCTGAGAAGTATATTTTTATCGATGGATTGCAGCTCAGGTATTAATTGCGTTGCTCGGAAAAGTACAACTTGTAATTGTAAAGGCTGTTCTTTTTCGAGCCGGTTTTCAAATTCGATTTTCTCAAGTGCCGGCAGCTGGCCTTCGATGTAATTCAAAATTAAGTCCGTGTCGGCATCGTGCTCTTTTTTCAGGATAATATCTGGAGAGAGGCCCTCGCTGCAATCAGGCAAAGCAAAAGAATTTAAGTCCGAGTCCTGAGAATCAATTTCTGGATGGAGAACTAAAAAGTGTTGCAGCTCCTCCAATTCGCCAGCAGTTAGGCTTCCTTCCAGGCGATCAAGCAACCAGGCTTCATAATTCGATCGTGTAATTCTTCCCTTCATATCACCTGCTCGGGTTTACCGATATAGTTCTTTAAGAAAGTTCTTGCCCTGAAAATATAAACCTTCACCTGACTTTCGTTCAGGTTCGTGATCTCCCCTATCTCCGCATAATTGTAGCCTTCATAGTCTCTCAGCAGTAGAACGGTTTTCTGGATTTCGGGAAGAAGTTCGAGGCCCCGGTTCAAAATTTCTTTAAGATCAGAGTACTGACTGCTGTGACTATGTTGATTATGATCGACTTCCGTAAAATTTGCGTTCCTGGAATTTTTCCTCGTATAATCCACTAAGGTGTGGTAGGCAGAAGTGAATAAATAAGTTTTTGCTTTTGTCGCATCGATGGTCGCGAGTTTCTTCCACATCTTTTCAAAAACATCCTGAACGATGTCCTTTGCAGCATCGCGGTCACGGATTTGTTTAATAATAAAGCGGTACACACCATCGGCATGTAAGTCTACGCAGCGATTATACTCATCGAGTTCCAAAACAAGAATAAGACGAACAGACGACTTTAAAGTTACAGTTCAAGATAGAAATTAACCCGTTAAAAAACAGGTATTTACACTTCGAATTTTAAAATATCGGGATTCCGGGTCAGGTAGTTGGTTAATACTTCATGGCGCTTTGCGGAACCGCGGATTTCGAAATTGAGATGGAGTGTTTTCTCCGACTTAGAGAGATAAATAATTTCACCAACAAGTCCCATATTCGTTATTTCCCTTTCAATGGCTTCCTTAATAGCAGGATCATTGCTGATCGTGATTTTATAGACTAATTCTTTATTGTAGCGATCGATGAACCGTTGCATACCTGTAAAACCGATGAGGACAAGCAGGACTAGAAAAGTCACCATGGCTGCAAATTCAAAATGTCCGATTCCGCAAGCCATACCAATTGCGGCACTGACCCAGATAAGTGAGGCGGTGGTGACTCCTTTTACGGTAAACCCATCGCGGAAGATAGCTCCCGCACCGAGGAAACCAACACCGGTGACGATATTACTGGCAATACGAGTGGGATCGTTAGCACCCCCAATGATCACCGACAAAATAGTAAACAAAGTCGAGCCGAGGGTAATCAAGATAATGGTCCGGAAGCCGATGTTACGTCCCTTATATTCTCGTTCTGCTCCCATTAGTCCGCCGAGAAAAACGGACACCCCAAGTTTTAGGGCTGTATCAGAAAAGAAAAAATAGTCTGTCATTTAAAAACTCAGGATAAATGACGTAGAATTTCCTTTTCAATTTCTTCGCTATCCCAAATTTTTTCAATGTCCGGTCGGTCCATAACCTGATCCATAATGCCCTGCTGGCGATTTCCCTCCTTTAAGGCAGTACTGTAGCGGATGTGCGGACTATAGGTGACCATGGTATACAGTGGAATCCATTTATCCGGATGTTTTTCGGCAAAGCGGGCTTCAATTTTTTTCTGAAGAAGAAATTTAGGATCCGCTGTTTTATCCCCCATCTCGGTAAAATTTGCAATGGCCAAATCGGCAATAGCGTCTCCATCGGGTTTTCGGAGTTCCTGATATTCTTTCAGAATTGCTGGCCAGTCCTCCTTGTGCTTCGTAATCAATTCATTCAGCACCACACAATCCTCAAAGCCGCAATTCATACCTTGTCCATAGAACGGCACAATGGCATGCGCGGCATCTCCAATTAACGCTATGCGGTCGTCAAAAGTCCATGGAAAGCACTTTACCGTAACCAAACTCGCGGTTGGATTAGTGAAAAAATCGTCCAACAAGCTTGGCATCATCGGAACAGCATCTGGAAATTCAGCATCAAAAAATGCCTTCACTTGATCACGAGTTTGTAAGGCTTCAAAAGATTTTTCTCCTTTAAATGGCATGAATAAGGTGCAGGTGAAATTGCCATCCGGATTTGGAAGCGCAATCATCATAAAACTTTTTCTTGGCCAGATGTGCAGGGCATTTTTTTCCATCAAAAAAGCACCATCTTTTCCGGCAGGAATAATAAGCTCTTTATAACCAGCATCAATATAATGCTGATTGTATTCAAACCGATCAGCTTGTAGTTGCATATTGAGGCGAGAAGCTGCAAATGCGCCGTCCGCGCCAAATAACAGGTCCGCCTGAGACGTACTTTCCTCTTTGCTGGTATTATTCTCAAATTTTGCAGTTAGACTTTTTCGGTTGATGTCCGTGCAGCGTTCATCAAAATGAATTTTGATATTTGGCTGTTTTTCAGCCAAGTCCATCAGTTTCATATTGATTTCTGCGCGGGAAACCGAATAAATTGCCTGTTCTTTGGTTCCGTATGGTTGGTAGACCACAGAACTATCCAGGTTGTGAATGGAACGGCCATACATCGGGATGGCAATCTGGCGCACATCTTCGCTAATTCCAACTCCTTCTAAACCCCGCCAGCCGCGGTCACTCAGAGCGAGATTAATGGAGCGTCCTCCCTGCATGCCAGCTTTTCGTATATCGGGACGGCGCTCATAAACCGAAATCGTGTAACCTTTTTTAGCTAAATAAATAGATAAAAGAGAACCAACGAGGCCTGCCCC
>CALPON020000033.1 GCA_943325195.2 Sphingobacterium thalpophilum
CGTAAGGTACCGCGAAGCATGGTCTGAACGCCTGTCAATCCATAGATATCGATATAACTGATACTGTCGCGATTGGCATAGGCATCAAAACTTCCGTACTTCTCGGTTTTGATGCGGTCTGTTTGCAGGAATAAGCGGTTGTAGGGAATAAAATGAATCCGCCCTTTGTCGAGCCATTGCGCGGTGCCCTGACCGGCAAGGACCACATTGCGGGGATTCCAGCTGAATTTATAACCCCAAGGATTATCGTTGCTTTCCGGGGCCACGAGGCCTCCGCAATAAGATTTAAAGCTTCGGACGATGCCACCCTTCGCCTTGATACCATCAATAATTTTCATGGCGCTGGCATGATCCAGTCCCGGATCTAAACCACATTCATTCAATAAAAGGATACCTTTTTTTCTGGCTTCTCCTTCTAAATTCTTCATCTCAGCACTCACATAACTGGCGGTGGCCATGTGTTTACCGGCGTCCACGCAATCTCGTGCCACATCGCCATGCATAAAGGCAGGAAGCATGCTAATAATAACATCGTGCTGCCCAATAACAGAGCGACGCTGTTCTGCATTGCGGATATCAAAACTTAAAGGAGTGCCGCGGGAATGACCAGCAATTTTTTCCTCTGCCAAGTGAACATCCACATCAGCAACCGTCAACTTCCAGTCAAAAGTATCGGCCTGACGCAGGAGATAACTAATAAGCGAACTAGCAGAGCGGCCGGCACCAATGATCAGGATGTTTTTCATAGCGCAAATTTACTTTTTAAAAATCAACCTTCACATAGAACAAAGGAAGGAATCCCAGCTGGTAGTTTTTAATCAGTGGATCCTTTGTCAGGTCGGCAGGATCGGGCGCGTAAGATAAGGCGAGGACATTCCTGGTATTGAGTAGATTCACCAAATCCATTGCAATTTCAGTCCCTGCTTTTTTTCCATTAATGCGATAAGAGATCCGCAGGTCCAGACGCTGATAAGGTTTGAATTGAAGGGTGTTGACCTGAGCATCCTGAGGCACGATGTCCATAATCCGATCACTCGCGACCCGGTTGACTGGTGAATAGCGACGACCGCCGCCATAGGTGAATTTAAGGCCGGCATTGAGGACATTCTTTTTATCCTTCCCCACCTTGTACTCTAAACCGCCCAGGAAATTAGCCATGTAATTACCATTAAAATCGGTGTTCGCCAGCTGCCCGTTACTTCCAGTATATTTGCTATCAAACAAGCTGGCATTCACCATAAAGAAGTAATGGCGATGAAATAATTTCTCGAATGTCACTTCCACGCCATAATTGTAGCCGGTGCCGGTATTCTGCATCGTATAAAGCGGGAAAAACCGATTAAAAGAAGCACCACGATTAATCGCGGATACGCTGCTCGGCACAGTATAGACCGGCACATTCCATAAGCGCTGATAATACACTTCTGTTTTGAACTTTAGAAACTTACTAATAAAAAAATCATAGCCAGCAACGAGGTGCTGACTCTTGCTGAAGTCGAGTGTCTTATTGGTTAATTCATTGTTTTTATTCGCGGTGAGGATCCCGTTTTTAAAAATTGTGTCAGGGATCGCAAAATACAAATAGGTCGATTGCATTTGACTATGAAGTCCGTAGGACAAAGTCACAGCTTCACGATTACTGATTTGATAACGAAAGCTCAAACGGGGCTCAAGGGTGGCTTTGCCACTTAAGGTCAGATACTGGGAGAAAAGTCCGCTGTTCAGACTGAGTCGTTCACTGAATTTGTGTACATAGGTGATGTAGGGTTGTATGAGATAAAAATTTGTGTTGGTATTCATACGGGTACGGAAGGGTTTAGCCAAGACTACGTCTGCCAATGTATCAAACAAGGAACCGAAACGAACGCTGTCGTGGTAATTGACATCGAAACGATTCACAAAAAAGCCTGCTTTGATACTATTACGAGCGTCTAGTTTTGATTTCAGATACCAGGCCAGTGTGGTTTTGCCTTCGTAAAAATTATAGTCCAGAATTTTTGGCACGGTATCATTTGGTCGAAACGTGCGGTCACGTAGCACTAGGAAATGTTCTACATCGATGGTCTGTACACCATGGGCTAGACTGGTTTTCATCACGGTCTTGCTGTTAAGTGCATACACGTGATTAAGGATACCAACGCCCATGTTACTCTTAAAAAACTGGTCTCTGTTTTGATCGCCGTATAATTCTTGGGGACGAACGGAGGTTTTACTTAAAATAATTTTAATGTTACTGAGACCGCCCAATGAACTAAAACTAAAAACGCCCGCTTTTTTGGTTGGTAAATTAATTCGCACTCCCATGTCCTGATACCCTGGCACTGCGCTCGTGCCTATTTTAAAATTCACTGCCCCAAACAAAGCCAAGGTAGAATAACGGTACGTTATTAAATAACTCGCACCGGATTTTTTACTGAGGGGACCTTCCAGCGCCAGTTCGGTGCCAAGCACACCAAATTGAAAAGTGCGTTCATGTTTCTCGTTGTTACCGTTCCGCATTTTTAAGTCAAAAACACCACCCAATGCGTTACCGTAATTGGCAGGAAATGCGCCTGTATAAAACTCACTGTTGGCCAGGTACTTATTATTGATAATACTCTGGGGTCCACCCGCAGAACCAGCAACGGCAAAGTGATTTGGATTGGGAATATCAATGTCTTCAAGTCGCCAGAGCAGGCCGGCAGGACTATTTCCGCGAATGACGATATCATTTCTGGAGTCGTTGGTACCTTGAATGCCTGCAAAATTACTAGCCATACGGGCTGGATCTTGGCGAGATCCCGCATAGCGCTCGGTTTCTTCTATGCTAAAGGCTTTCATATTAGAGGACAACATGGTGGCCACTACATCGGTATCGGAACTCGCTTTGACAACGACCTCCTCCATGTTCACCGTGCTCTCTTCCAGTTCAATGGTCAGAACTATTTCTTTCCCAGACGCCACGATGAGATCATTCACGGGTGCCGGTTTATAACCGGTGTAAGAGAATAAGAAGGACTGCCGACCGACGGGCACTTCTTTAATTTTATAATTGCCATCGTTATCGGCAGAAACGGCCAGGGTTGACAAGCCCTTTACTTGAACAATAGCGCCCGGAAGGCCCATGCCTGTGACCTTGTCAACAATTTTTCCTTTGACGGTCTGCGTGAGTTGAGCGTAATTTGTCTGAAGGCAAAAAAGCAATAGCAGGACAGATAAACGTGTCTTCATAAAAGTGGATATGTATCAAATATAATTGATACAAGCGAAGTCACCTAATGCTGTTAATGCTTAAAAGAGAGGGGCAATAACTATAAGGACCGCTGCCATGGGGGCATCCGGAGCCGGCGAAAACTTATTCCCCTTTTGGACGAATTTTCAACAGTTGTCCAACTTTTAAGTTGTCGCTTTTCAAGTTATTAAGTTCCTGTACTTGGGAGGCCGAAGTTCTGTATTTTCTAGCGATGCCAAAAACACTTTCTCCTTTTCTGACCTTGTGCCAGATAAAGTCATTTTTTACGTTGGCATTAGCCGCCAGTTGCTTCGCTTCCGGAGATTCTTTGGAGGCCAGTTGCGGCGCATCTTTGCGGACTTCCAGTTTTGGTTCCGTTGCTTTCTTTTCACGAACGTAGACCACTAATTTTTTGCCCGGACGAATACCTTTAGCACCGATATAATTCCAGCTTTTCAGATCTGCCACTGTCACCCCATATTGTCTGGCGATGCTACTCAATTTTTCACGACCTTTTACAGTATGCGTGCGTTTTACTTCGGCAATGGATTCGATAACGGCACCCTCTGCGCGCTGCGCATTGATAGCGGAGTAGATGGCCTGCTCATTACTCAAGAACATGCCAATCTTGTTTTTAGGAAGACAAATCGCATTTCCGCCAGCAGGAATAAGGTTCTTACGGTATTGCGGATTAAAATATAAAATCTCTTCCGTAGAAATATCCAAAGCCTGGGACACCTGTTCAAAGGACATTTGTTCTTTCACAACCACGGTATCTACCTCAAAATAAGTCTTGCGCGGCACAGCGGCATAGATGTTGTGCTCTGCTCCGTAATTCATGACATAATTAGCGGCAATAAAAGCAGGCACATAACCCTGCGTTTCAGTTGGGAGAAAAGGGCGGATTTCCCAATATGTTTTTTTACCTCCGCTGCGGCGAATGGCTTTGCTGATGGTCCCCGGGCCTGCATTATAGGCTGCTAGCACCATCTGCCAGTCCCCAAACATGCCATAAAGCGCCTTCAAATATTCGGCAGCCGCTACCGTGGCCTTGTATGGATCGCAGCGCTGATCAATATAGGAGGAGACATTCAGTCCGTACATTTTTCCAGTGGGATACATGAACTGCCAAAGTCCCGTTGCACCCGCACGCGAGCGAGCATAAGGAATGAGTGCACTTTCAATGACTGCTAGGTGTTTTAATTCAAGAGGAATGTTATATTTATCCATCACCTCTTCAAACATCGGGTAATATAACTGCGCCACACCCATCATACGGCTCACACTCTCGCGTTTCCGGACTGCGTAAAGGTTGATAAAGCCCTTTACGTGTTCATTATAGACGAGGTCGAAAGGAGACAGTGCATCCAATTTGGCGAGACGTGCCTGATAGGTATAATCGTCATAACGCGGCACACTGTCCTCCGCAAAATGGTACTTATTGTTTTTCGGGAAAACAGGCCTGCTAAATGCCGTTTCGAACATTTTCTGAGTGGAAAGACTATCTAGCATATCCGCTATCGGATGCTCAACGGTTAGATTCTGGCTCTGCAGGGAGGCTCCGAAAAGCATTGCGGATAAAAATAAGTGCTTAGTCATTGATCTCATGCTCATGTCAGCTGCGTGATTTAAGTAAGTTAACTTTGAAACGCTTTCTTTATAAAACGTTACAAGATAACTTTTTTATTTTTTTAAAAAAGTCGTATTCACGGTATTTAACAAGTTTAATAGTAATTTTTGAGTTCCGGTGAACACTGAATTTATAATTCTTAACTTTGTATTGTGAAAAACGACCAGAAGGAAGAACTACCCGTACTCAACATCGAAAGAAGTATTCCCCTGCTTCTCACCATTGCCGCATTGACGGTTTTGGATCTCTACATTTCCTACACCATGCTGATGGCGAAGCATCCTTTTGGTTTTATTGCGGGTATTCCGGGACTCATCCTCGCTTTCCAGCTATTGTGGCTGAGTCTGCACCCCTTTGCGGTGATTTTTGAGGACCGATTTGAAATTACCCAGTCCTTTATACATAAAAAACAAAGGTATTTCACTGACATTAAAGAAGTGACGGTGCGTAAAGGGGGACACTTCTTTATTACTTTTAATGATGATGAGATTGAGAAAATCAATCTTTTTGGCATGCGCAGCTCCCATTATCAAAAAATGACCAAGTTGCTGACGGAAAAAGTTGCTGCCAACACCTTTAACTAGCGCGGAAGTGCGCTGTCACTTTTTCTTTTTTTCTGGTTATAATCAACAGGTACTTGTTTAAAATCAAGTCTGGCTCATACATTAGTGGGCAGATTAAGACCTAATTTCGTCCATAAATATAACTTTTCATGTTAAACTTCATTCTTCAGATTGAGGCCGCAGGGGCCGGAGCAGCAGATACAGGCAGTACTTCAGGTATTCAGACCGTCGATCCCGCGCAGATAACAACCACCAGTATCTCCTTGATTGAGATGATTAAAAAAGGGGGGCCCATCATGGTGCCAATGGCGATTTTGCTGATCGTTGTAGTTTATATCCTAATAGAGCGGCTGCTTGTGCTTTCCAAAGCAGGAAAGAAGAATGATAACCTCCTTCTCAGTATCAAAGAAATGATCCATGCGGGCAATATTTCAAATGCCCGAAGCATGTGTAAGAACATGAACACACCCGAAAGTGCAATGATTGAGCAAGGGGTCAGCCGCATCGGCCAGCCGGTGCGTGAAATAAGAGATGCGATGGATAAAAGCGGCTCACTTGAAATTGCTATTTTGGAAAAGAATTTAAATGTATTGAATATCATTGGTCGCATTGCGCCCATGTTTGGTTTCATAGGAACCATTCTCGGCGTCATCACCATTTTCTATGATATTTCACTGGCCAAGACGGTAGAGATTGAAATCATTTCCAAAGGTCTTTATCAGAAAATGATTACCTCGGCAAGCGGACTAGTGGTCGGCGTACTGGCTTTTATCTGTTACCACTGGCTGAATGCCCGTATCGACAAAATTGCACACCGCATGGAAGATGCGCAGCAAAAGTTTCTGGACATGTTGAATGAGCCAGCCAAGTAATAATTAATTATTCATTATTCAAGTAATGGCTCTACGCAAAAAACACAGAGATGCAGAAGTAAGCACAGATTCGTTAAACGACATCATGTTCTTCCTGCTTCTATTCTTCATCATCTTAAGTACGATGGTGACGCCGAATGCTATTAAAGTGGCCTTACCCGAATCACAAGCTAAACCCACCATTGATAATGTAAAACCAATTCATGTGGCGGTGACCAAAGACCATAAGTACTTTGTTGACGGACGCGAGGTACAAAAAGAAGGCCTAGAGGCGGAGTTAAAAATAGTGTCGGCAAGCAAACTAGAGCCAACTGTTCTGATGCATCTCGATAAGGAACTCAGTATTCAGGACGAGATTGATGTGATGACCATTTGCTACAACTTAAAATGCAAAACCGTTCTGGCAACGGCGGCAACCAACAAGTAAATTATGCAACTCACCAAACAGGAAGAAAATAAAAATAGAGCTATTTCGGCGGGATTGACCCTGCTGTTATTTTCGCTCATTATTCTGTTCCTGATCTTTTTCAAAATCATTACGCCTAATCCTCCTTTTCCGGAAAGTGGTGGCGGCGGCGGGCAGGAATTGGCCCTTGGGATGATGGACATGGGCACTGGCGATATTGATTTTGGGTCGATGGGAGAGGTGCAGGACGTGGTGGCGCAAGAAACACCTACCAAAGAGGCGATTGTGACCGCTGAAGGTGGCGAACAGGTGGAGGTTACAGAAACTAAACCGGAAATAAAAGATAATCAAGTCGTGATCACACCCGTAAAGCCCGAAGTGATTGCCAAAGAAAAAACAGCCGCTGAAAAACTGCGGGAGAAATTTTTAAAGAACACCGGTAAGAATGGTGGTGGTACAGGCGATAATGGAACACCAGGAGATGATGGCGATCCAAACGGTGACCCTTTTAAAAATGGAACGGGTGGAACCGGCACTGGTAATGATGGGGGAAATGGTGCAGGCACGGGACCCGGCGGTCCGAATTTTGGCAAAGGTGGTAACGGTTACGGTTTCAGTCTGGGCAGCCGTAAAATGGTCACCCCTCCCCGACTGCCCAATGATTCGAAAGAAGAAGGAAAAGTAGTAGTGGATATTACAGTGGATGGTGATGGCAATGTAATTGACGCCAATCCCAATGGCCGCGGCACCACGACTAGCAGTGCGAACTTAAAAAATAAAGCCAAGCAGGCAGCACTTGCTACTAAATTTAATGTCGATGGTAAATACGAAGAGCAAACCGGTACGATAACCATTATCTTTGCATTTCAATAATTAAGCAATGAGCTACCAGCAAACGTTAGATTATTTGTTTGCACGTTTACCCATGTATCAGCGCGTGGGACCTGCCGCTTATAAAGCGGACTTGCACAATACGCTGAAAATAGCAGAAATTTTAGGTAAGCCACAGCAGAAAATTAAAACGATACACGTTGCCGGTACCAACGGCAAAGGTTCAAGTTCGCACATGCTTGCCGCCGTTCTTCAACAGTGCGGCTACCGTACTGGATTATATACCTCGCCCCACCTCCTCGATTTCAGAGAACGTATAAAAATTAATGGGAAGATGATTCCCAAGAATTACGTGACCGATTTTGTCAACAAGTATAAAGCCGCCTTTGAAGTAATAGAACCAAGCTTTTTTGAATGGTCCTTTGGTCTGGCGCTGGACTACTTCGCGAAGGAAGAAGTTGATGTCGCCATTGTAGAAGTGGGACTCGGCGGGCGACTGGATTCCACCAATATCATTACGCCTGAAGCTTGCCTTATCACGAATATCAGCTTTGATCACATGAACCTGCTTGGGGATACCCTTGAAAAAATAAGTCTTGAAAAAGCAGGCATCATTAAACCCCGCGTTCCCTTGGTCGTAAGCCAGTATCAAAGTGAAAGTGCCTCCATCTTTTCTGCCCGGGCACGTGAATTACGCGCGCCTATTGAGTTTGGCGATAAAAATTACCGGATTCTTTCCACCAAAAAAACGGGTGATAAAATGGAAGTACGGTTGCTCAACAAAAAAACGGCAGCGGAAGAGTCCTATCTGTTGGACCTCACCGGAACCTACCAGTTAAAGAATCTGCTGGGTGTACTCAATTTACTGGGCTTTATCGAAAAATCAGGCTTTATGATTGAGCCGGAAAATGTTTACAAGGCCTTACAGCAAGTGGTGAAACTGACCGGGCTTCAGGGTCGCTGGCAGACACTCGGGGAAAAACCCCTGATGATAGCAGATAGCGGCCATAATGAAGATGGTATAAAGCAGGTATTAAATAATCTGGAGACCTTAACCTACGACGAGTTACATTTTGTATTTGGTGCAGTGAATGATAAGGACATTACGAAAATCCTCGGTCTGTTACCAAAAACTGCTAAGTATTATTTTGTGCGTGCTGCTATTCCGCGTGCTCTGGACGAACAAGAATTGAAAAAATCTGCTGCAGCCTTTAAGCTCAATGGTTCTGCCTATGCCAGCGTGGCTGAAGGACTTCAGGCAGCTAAAAAAGCAGCGGCCAAATCCGATCTAATTCTTATCGGGGGCAGTACGTTTGTGGTGGCCGATGCTTTAGCGCTCTGAAAGAAGCCAGGCGCGAGAACTGACCAGCGTGTATAAATCCCATTACTAATTATAAACGATTTGCTATCCTTCTTCCACTGACAGCAACGGGTTTTCGCCACCTACAGAATTTAAAACTAGATTTCCGAAAACGCTGCTTTTTACTTTCTTTCCAGTTTCTCTTTTAATTCTTTGAAGTAAAGGCCGGCCTTAATGAGGCGGGAACCATACCAGCTGAACATTTCTCCATCTACAAAAACAGGCGTACCAGCATGAAGGTGTTGTAATTCTGCGCTGTGTTTTTCCGAAAAAGGAAAAGGTTCGCTGGACAGAAAACAAAACTCCGCCGAAAGTACTTTAAAATCAGCCTCCTCCAGAATGGGATAGCGGCTGTGATCCGCCAGTGCATTGACGCAGCCCAAATGCCTTAACATCGCATCAATAAAAGTCTCTGAGCCAACACCCATCCAGGGCCCGTGCCACATCAGATAGAGTACACGAAGGTCTTTAAAAATATTCTGACAGGCACGCATTGCTTCTTCAGAGGCACGCAATAGTTCGGCACCCGCTTCTTCCTTATCGCACAGCACCGCAAGAGCGCGCATCATCGCAAACGCCTCCGGTACGGTATTAACATCGCTTAGCCAGACTGGAAACTCTTCTGCTAATTGAGCAATCTGTTCTTTGGTATTTTCTTCTTTATTTCCAATAATTAGATCAGGCTGCAGGGCTCTGATTTTCTCCAAATCCAGCTGCTTGGTCCCTCCTACTCGCTCACAGGTCCTGAATAATTCATCCGGATGAACACAAAACTTGGTGATGCCCACCAATTCTGCGCGCAATCCCAAATCAAACAGAAACTCCGTTTGTGAGGGCACCAGCGAAATAATCCGCTTAGGATGCGCAATGCATTCTAGCTCCCGATTCATTTGATCCCGCACCTTCATACGCCAAAGTTAAGCAAACTTCCTTTTACTGCAGAAGAGGGTTGGCAGCAGATTCTGTGCTTCAGAACGGCGAGTTGGAGGGAAAGCAGAAATAGACTAGTATATTTGCGCCATCAATGACAAAAGCGTTCCGGGGACATCTTGCCTTACTTGCCGCACAAATTATCTATGCGCTGAACTATTCGGTTGCGAAAGGCCTGATGCCCGCCTTCATTTCGCCAATCCCACTTGTCTTTTCCCGCATTATCGGAGCCATGATTTTATTCTGGCTGCTGTCACTCGTGGTTAAGACTCAGAAAGTGGAGCGGACGGATATGAAGAAGCTGGCAGGCTTGGCGCTTTTTGGCGTTGTGATCAATCAGGTCTTTTTCATTTGGGGTTTGAGCCGAACCACACCGATTAACTCCTCCATCATCATGATTTCAAATCCCGTCATGGTCTTTGTCATCACCCTCATTATTCTGAAAGAACGCGCAAGACTGTCACAGGTCACCGGACTCTTATTGGCTATTATTGGGGCCCTGCTGATTTTAAGATATAAAGGAAATTTTGAAGTCGGAACTGAAACCTTGGCAGGTGACCTCATGACCCTAGTAAACAGTGCCTCCTGGGCTTTCTTCATTGTGATGGTCAAACCCATTATGGTCAAATATGATACCGTGACGGTCATGCGCTGGCTCTTTCTCTTTGGAAGTATTTACATGCTGCCAATTGGTCTTAGCGAAACGCTGGAAGTCAATTGGGCCGCCTTTACGACCTCAGCCTGGCTGGCACTTGGCTTTGTGGTAATTGCCACCACCTTTTTCGCCTATCTGCTAAATCTTTATGGCTTGCAGACACTTAGCACTAATACCGTGAGTGCCTACATTTATCTGCAGCCGTTTCTGGCTTCGGTGTTTGCTATTGTCATGGGTAAGGATCAAATGGACCCGATAAAAATAATTAGCGGAATATTAATAATTTCGGGACTGTATCTCGTCAACAAAAAATCTAAAAAAAGAATACATGATTAAATCCATGACCGGCTTTGGAAAAGCAAGTATTGAAACAGGTGAAAAAACCATCACTGCAGAAATTCGTTCGCTGAATAGTAAAAGTGCGGACATTAATCTGCGCATGCCGGGTTCGTTGCGGAATTATGAATTAGAACTTCGCAATGAATTGAGCCGTCTTCTGGAACGTGGAAAAATTGATCTGAGCCTTTCGATTGAATCGAAAAAAGCAGAAGCGCCTGTGGAAATTAATTTACCACTGGCCCTTGCCTATTATCAGCAAATGAAAAAACTGGCGGAGGAACTGGGCGAACCAATCAGCGATGCCGTGCAGCAAGTCATGAAGTTTCCTGATGTTCTGAAAAGCGAACGCCGTGAAACGGATGAAAAGGAGTGGGAACAAATTCGTGCCTGCATCACCAAAGCCGTGGAGCAACTCAATAAATTCCGCGAAACGGAAGGTCAGTCCCTGATTACCGATTTTGAAACCCGTCTTAAAAAAATCGATGCCGCCCTGGAGGAAATAAAACTGCTGGACGTGCAAAGACTGCAAGGCATTAAAGACCGGATTAAGAACAATCTGGCTGAGGTGATTGGAAAGGAGAAAATTGATCAGAACCGCTTTGAACAGGAACTCATTTATTACATCGAAAAACTAGATATAAATGAAGAAAAAGTCCGTCTGAAAACACATCTAGACTATTTTATGGAAACCTGTAAAGAGGCTTCTCCTGGCAGAAAACTCAATTTTATTTCGCAGGAAATCGGGAGGGAAATTAATACCATTGGTTCGAAAGCAAATGATGCGCAGATGCAGAAACTGGTGGTTCAGATGAAAGATGAACTTGAAAAAATAAAGGAGCAATCCAGTAATGTTTTATAAAACAAAAAGTCCGGTTAAACACACCGGACTTTTTTATTTGTAAAGGGAATTAGATTCCAATTTTATCATTTACGATTTTAAGTAGTTCCGTTTCCTCTGCTATGCTTTTCTGCTCAAGGACCTTTCCTTTTTCCAGCAGTTCGTTGACGTAATTTTTGTCATCGTAGCCTGCGGCATTAATGCGAACATTCATAAAAGCGCCCATAACGGCACTGCGGGCGCATAGCGCAGCAACACCTGCATCACTAACGGAGTTGGGATTACCCTCAGTTGCCATGGCACGAATAAGGGGAAAACTTTCGTAGCTCAGTTCCATAACCCGGAAAGGAATTTCAATCGCAAATTTTGTCGCCTCCTGAATGGCTTTTTTTCGCGTCGCTTTTTCTTCTTCCGTTGTTTTTGGAAAAGAAAAGGCGCTCATGATTTTATTAAAGGCTTCCGTATCAGCATCCACCAGGCGCACCAGTTCCTGCTGCAGGCGCTGTCCTTTATCGGCCCAGTCACTGAATTCTTCCCAGCGGGCATCCCAACCTTTTTTATGCGAACTCAAATTGGCGACCATGGTAGCGAGTGAAGCGCCAAGAGCGCCCATGTACGCAGAGATAGATCCACCGCCAGGGGCAGGACTTTCACTGGCTGTTTCATCGGCAAATGCACGAAGACTCATGTCCACCAGCCGCGAGGCACCAGCATCTTTTAGTAAATATTCAATGATCCGCTCTTCAGGTTTAAAGGGTCCCAGTTCGTCCAGTCCCATGCTTTTGACGGCAATTTTGATCAGTTCTTTTTCGCTGACACCCAGCGAACGCTTTTGCTTCTGTAAAAAGTAACGTCCAGCGTCGAGCATGGCTTTCAGAGGAATGAGTCCGACCAGTTCAGACCCAGTGACACGGATTCCACGTTCAGTCGCTTTTTTACAAACCTCATCAAACGCAAGGTGAACCGGCGTCACAGTAATATTGGTCAGATTCATGGAAATTTGCGCGACCCCATATTCTTCAATGAACCAGCCAATGGCCTTCACGCATTTAAGGGAGCCTGGTATCATCCGCGGCTTGCCACTTTCATCTAGAACAGGCTTACCGGTAATGGGATCCCCCTCGCGCATGGCACGCCCTGCCTCGCGCACATCAAAGGCAATGGCATTGGCACGGCGCGTGGAAGTCGTATTGAGATTAACATTATAAGCGACCAGAAAGTCACGTGCACCAATTACCGTTGCACCACGTTTCGCGTCAAATTCGGCGGGACCAAAATCAGGCCGCCATTCCGGCACTTTTATTTTTTTAAAAAAACCCTCGTACTCCCCGTTGCGAATGACGCTCAGATTGCTGCGCGTTTTATTGGCCTGTGCTTCTTCATAGAGATAAACAGGAATTCCGAGTTCTTCGCCTACTCGCTTAGCTAAAGCTTGCGCATACTTAGCCGTTTCCTCCATAGAGATATTAGCAATAGGAATCAGCGGGCACACATCGGTGGCACCCATGCGGGGATGTTCTCCTTTGTGCTTGCTCATGTCAATCAACTCCCCAGCTTTGCGAATTGCGACAAAGGCAGCTTCCACAACTGCTGCAGGAGGACCGACGAAAGTCACAACCGTTCGGTTGGTTGCTTTACCCGGATCGACATTCAGAAGTTTTACCTTTTCTATCTTTTCAATTTCTGCTGTAATCTGCTGAATGATTTGCAAATCGACACCTTCGCTAAAATTTGGTACACACTCAATAAGTTGATTCATAGTCGGAAGAATAATAAAAATTTAAAGCTAAGCATTCCTGAAACTTCTTACAAAACCTACGTCTAAGAAATGCCGAGTCCCGTCGCAGGGGTAAGGGACAAATCAGAAAACTCCCCATTTAAATACTTGTAGTACGCCGTAATGCCGATCATTGCAGCATTGTCAGTACAGTATTCAAATTTTGGGATAAATGTTTTTACGCCAAGTTCTACTCCCAGTTCCTCTACGCTTTTTCTTAATTGGGAATTGGCAGATACACCGCCGGCAATTGCGAAATAGCGAAAACCCTGTTCGTTCAGCACACGTCTAGCATTTTTAAGCAGTACATTAATAAGATGCATTTGATAGGAGGCGCAAATATCCTGTAGGTTTTTGCTAATGAAGTCCAAATCTTTTTGAACTTCACGATTGATAAAATAAAGGAAAGACGTCTTTATCCCGCTAAAGCTATAGTCCAGGCCTGGCACTTTAGTTGCGGCGAATACAAATCGTTTAGAATCCCCCTCTTTCGCATACTGGTCAATCAATGGTCCGCCGGGATAAGGCAGGCCCATAATTTTTGCGGCTTTGTCAAAAGCTTCTCCAACCGCATCATCGATGGTTTGCCCCACAATCTCAAAATCGAGATGATCTTTCACCACGACCAGCTGCGTATGTCCACCGCTGACGGTGAGGCATAGAAATGGAAAGGACGGAACATCAGTATTAGCAGCGTGTATAAAATGAGCCAGAATATGACCCTGCATGTGATTGACTTCAATGAGAGGCTTAGCAAGCGCAAGGCTAAGGGACTTAGCGACCGAAAGTCCGACCAGCAGACTTCCCATGAGTCCCGGTCCCCTTGTTACAGCAATGGCATCGATGTCTTGCAACTGTTTTCCAGCATTTTTCAAAGCAGCGTGAATCACGGGAATAATGTTTTTCTGATGATCACGACTGGCCAGCTCTGGCACAACTCCCCCATACTGGGCATGAATGGCCTGCCCCGCGGTAACATTCGAAAGGACCCGGTCATTCAAGAGCACGGCACAGGAAGTATCGTCACAGCTGCTCTCAATTGCTAATATACATGTGTTTATTTTTTGCATATTTTTTGTCCCGACCGGCATGAAATTCACCTATCTTTAGTACCTACGGTATGTTCCGCAAAATTAAGAGAATATTCCTGAAGTCCGTTTTTGTCCTCTTCCTCAGTCTGCTATTACTGCTGGGTACGTTGCTAATTGGGATTCAGACATTTGGTTTCCAGACCTGGCTGGCTGGCCGCGCTGCATCGTGGCTCAGCTCGGAATTACACACCACTGTGCACCTTGAGCGAGTGGAACTTGAATTCTTTAGAAGCGCTAATCTGCGGAATATCTTGGTGCTGGATCAGAAAAAAGACACGCTGCTTGCCGGTGACGTGCTTCTAGATCTGAGTGGATTTAATTTTAAACAGCAAAGGTTAACCTTCGATCGGATTATTCTTCAAAATGTGACTGCTAAAGTAGTGGAATACCGGGGCGACAGTAGCTTTAACTACCAATTTATTGCGGATTACTTCGGGGCTAAGGATAAAAAAGACACAAGCGCGAATAGCTGGGATTTGAAATTTGGTGATTTAAAACTCCAGAATGTCCACCTGGTGTACCGCCGTGAAAATGTTGCAGCAGTGGAACCCGGTCTGGTGAATTTTGACAATGCCGATGTGCGCGAACTATATGGTCTCATTCGCAAATTTGAGATCAAGGGAGATACCGTGGCAGCAACTCTCCATCAACTACGCTTCAAAGATCACTCGGGCTTTGCGGTGAACTCTTTGAGCACCAATTTTGAAATCAGCAGCCGGCACCTGCGCTGTGGGCGACTGCATCTCGCAACGCCGGCAACGCAGTTGCACGCAGATATATTATTTACGTATCGAAATTGGGAAGCTTATGAAGACTTTCTAACCAAAGTGACGCTATCAATTCGTTTCAGAGACCAGTCTTATCTGAGCATGAAAGATGTTTCTGCTTTTAGTTCCGACTTGCTTGGACTGAAGGAAAAAGTGTACCTCAAGGGAACGGTTAAGGGAACGGTCGCCGATCTGCGACTCCGGAATTTTGATTTAAAATTCGGCGAATACAGCGGGTTCCGCGGTGATTTGCAAATAACAGGGCTTCCAGATATCAAGGGCACCTTCCTACATTTTGACGCGAAAGAACTCGCTGTACATTATGATGATTTGGTAAGACTGCCTCAATACCCCTTTAAAAGTGGCTTAAAGTTGGACTTGCCCTCAGAACTGCGAAATCTCGGAAAAGTGAGGTACCGTGGCAAGTTTGATGGATTTCTGTCTGACTTCAGCACATATGGCACTTTTGAAACAGGCATTGGGTCAATCACTGCCGATTTACGAATTACTTTACCCGACAGTATTGGTCCGCCAACCTATCGCGGTAAAATCAGTACCGACCAGTTTGGCTTAGGCACCTTGTTAGGTCAGAAAGATTTGAATAAACTCAGTGTTGCCATTGAAGTCGACGGTAAAGGCAGTACACTTCAGGAACTGGATGCAGTGTTTAAAGGAGAGGTGAGTAGTTTAGAATATAATAATTACACCTATTCACAGCTGACCGTTAATGGTTACGTTGCCGATAAACTCTTTAATGGCGTGCTGACCGCAAAAGATCCGAATGCGGATTTTGATTTTAACGGGACCATCGATTTTACGGAGAAAGTGCCGCAGATGGATTTTATTTCAACCCTGAATAAACTGAATTTACACGCCCTAAACTTTACGAGTAAACAAGACAGCGGGGTCCTCTCATCACAGATTCTAATAAAAATTAATGGAAGTAATGCCGACAACCTGAGCGGACTGATTAACTTCGACAATACTATTTACAAAACACGCACACGCAGCTTTAAGTTAAGCACCTTTGCTATTCAAGCCGAGCAAACTACAGCAGATAAAAAAATAAAAATTACTTCCGAGTATCTCAACGCCTCTGTCTTTGGACGATTCAAAGTCGCCAATCTACAACCTGCGATTGAGAATATGCTTAATCATTATTATCCCACTTACTTTCCAAAACCAAAAAAGATAAAGAGTTATGATGACGCCTTAGGTATTTTTTTGAGGGTCAAGAAATTTAAAACCATCAATGAATTGTTTATTCCGGAATTGATGTTAAGTCCGAACACGCTCTTGGAAGGCAGTTTTGATGCAAGAGAAAATACTTTTAATCTTCAATTTAATTCCCCGCTAGCCAGTTACAATAGTTTTGCTGCCACGGATCTGGTTTTTATTTTAAATCAAAATGGTCAGCAGGTCCTGGCGGAAGCAAGTGGCCGGAATTTTATACCCAGTGACAGTCTATCGCTTGACAATTTTAAGATTGCGGTGAATTCTGCGGATACACTATCCCGTTACAGTTTGGCATGGGATAATCAGCGAAAGCCGGCCAGCAAAGGGGATATAGAAGGGCAAATTAATCTCGGAAGAGATGGCATCACCGTAGCCAATGAAAAACTGACCGTAACGGTACAAGACAGTACTTGGACACAACAAAAAGCAGCGAAACTCTTCTTTGCAAAAAATGGGGACCTTTTTATTCAGCCTTTCAGTATTACGAATGCATTACAACGCATTGATCTGGGAGGTGCGCTCAGCAGCAGGCCTTCCGACAGTTTGATTATCGGTGTCAATAACCTGGGACTAAAGCAGTTTAACGGTATTCTTAAGCCCTTCAGTTTAAAACTGGAAGGCGTCGCGGACGGCCGCGTTAGCATTAACAACTCGGACGCCGTAAAGGCCTACAATGGCTTTTTAAAACTCCGTGAATTAAAATTAAACGACAACTTAATTGGCGAACTGGTGACACATACGGAATATCATGGCCAGGAAAAATTTGTCAGCCTCGACGGCTATACTTCTCTGGGACTAGCGGATGAACTGGGAAGACCCGTAAAGAACATTTCCTTTGCAGGAAGGTATGACCTCGATAATAAGGACGAAAGTATTAACATTGATTTTGATGCGCAGCCCGCGAATCTGAGTTTAATGAACCCCTTTTTAACGGATATTATTACAATTAAAAAAGGTTTTGTTAAGGGCGCTGGGAAAATACATGGCAATTCGAAGGATGTACGGATTGATGGTAAATTCCGATTATTTAATTCCGAAATCAAGGTCGATTATACCAATGTGACGTATCTCATTACCGGCGATATAGAGGTCATGCCGGATCAGATTCGTTTTTCAGATTTGCTGATGCGCGAAAAGGATACCAAATCGGCGCCACAGGGGACTATTAACGGAAACGTGTTCCACCGACAGTTCAGCAACTGGCAAATCGACTATGACATCACCTATAAAAACATGATGGTGTTGAACACGAGCGAGAAAGAAAATAAATATTTTTACGGAAAACTCTATGGCACCGGTAACATTGGCATATACGGCTACCTGAATAAACTGCACATGCAGATTGATAACACGACCAATAAAAACAGTCGTTTTATCTTGCCACTCGATGGTCCAGCTGAAATCGAAGAAAACGATTTTATACATTTTGTCAAAAAGGACACCACGCACCAAGTAGCAGAAAAACAAATTAGCGGATTTGATCTGGATATGGTTGTACATGCCACGAATGATGCGCAGGCGCAAATCATTATCGACAAGAAATCGGGTGACATGCTCAATTTATATGGCAGCGGGGACCTCAGCCTCCGCCTAAATACACTGGGTAAATTTGAAATGATAGGCGACTACTCCATTAATTCAGGCGATTACCTTTTTACACTTGAGAACGTGATTAATAAAAAATTCGATATTGAATCCGGCAGTAGTATTTCTTGGAGCGGAGACCCCATGAATGCGGATGTCAATATCGTAACCGCTTATCGCCAGAGGGCATCGGTTGCGCCTTTGCTGAATGATACCACTGGTGCCTTTAAAGGAAGAACACCAGTAGAATGTAAATTGATTATCACCGACAAACTCTTCAGTCCAAGTATTAATTTCGCGATCGACTTTCCCAATCTGGATGGCACAAGTAAATCGAGAATCAGCAGCGTGCTGAGTGATGAAACAGAGTTAAACCGTCAGGTTTTTTCATTTCTACTTTTCAGAACTTTTGCAACCCCGCTGATTTACAACAGCAATGTAGGGGGTGTAACTGCTGGAGGAGCTGCTGCCAGCACCGGATCGGAACTTTTAAGTAACCGTGTCAGTGAATTTTTGAATACCTACTTCGGCAGTCTTTCCGGCATAAAAGATTTGGAGTTAGGTTTGAACTACCGCCCGGGAACACAGACTAGCAATGAAACTGTCGATCTGGCTTTAAGCAAACAGTTCCTCGACAATAAAATTTCAGTAGATGGTAACTTTGGGGTAAACCAAAATGCACGCAACAGCAACGCACTGATTGGTGATGTGAATGTCGACTATAAACTGACGAGTGACGGACGACTGCGACTAAAAGGCTTTAACCGAAGTAATGACAATACACAGATTACAACAGCTGGCGGTCCGTATACGCAAGGCGTAGGCTTCTTTTACCGCGTAGAATTTGATAGCTTGAATGAACTCTGGCGCTTATTCAATGCCAAAACAAAAAAGAAGGAAGTTGCTGCCGCAAAGTAAGATTACACTTTTTCGAGTTCCCCGGCATTCCGTTTTGCTCCTTCAAAAATCAAAAGCAGAGAAATGATCATGAAGACATGGGACAGATCTTTGTAATTAAACCACTTGTGAAGCGTGAGTTGTTTGGAGTGAATTAAGATAGGAACAAACGAAACCAGCAGCCCTGCCACTACGATTAAATTACCACTTTCCTGCCGCGTTCGGTATGCTCGGTAATGCATAAATAAGGAGTATAGGAGGACAATTGCAGCATTGAGTTTTATCAGCAGGAAATTTCCAGAAAACAAGGAGAAAATAATAATAAACAGCACCCAGATTCTTACACCGAGTAAATAGCGGCTTGTCCACTGATCAATTGCACGCAGATAAGTAAAAGGAGCCAGAAAACAATAATAAATGGCAAGGATACTAAGCGCATTCATCAGAAATAAGATGGTCCCGAAAAATGTAAATCCCATTTGTAGATGGACCGCATGGCCGATTGCGCCAAAAATAGAACTGATACCCAGCAGTAAACAGAATAAGGCCATCTGCTGCGCATAAGCATTCGCGAAACGACGAAGGACACTATAGGCGTAGAGCGAAATGCCAAAGAAAAAAGAGTTCGTTAAAAGAACCATTGGCTCAAAAACGATGTAGCCCATGATGCTAATAAAAGTATAATCAAAGTTCATGACGTATTAAATCTAATAATTATTCAGGCTCATCGTCCTTCTTAAAAATACCGGTAATTTTTCCAGTCAATGCTCTCACTTTCGCGTAGCGTTGAGCAAGGATTGGTGAAGCGATATCACTGATGCGGCCTTCTTGCAGTGCTTTTGGTAATTCAGGATAGAGTACGACAAAACTGCTGAACTCGGATTGTTTGTAAATTCGGCGCTGCAGGTCATCCACCTGGTAATTATAACTCAGGGTCTGCTTTCTGGCATTCAAAATCAATACCAGATCGTCTTTGCGAATATTTTCCAGTAAGCCTATGCTTTCAAAGTTTTCAGTCGCAACATACTTGTAGAAAGCACGTCGCCGGTCACCCACCGCCTTTGAGAACTCGGTAAGGGTTCCTTCGCCACCGTATACAATGGAAGCGGAACCCAGCTGGCGAAGGACACTTTGCAATTTCATACAGGCACGACTGAACCCATTCTCTAGTTCAGCATTTGGCGACAGGACTACCAGCACGCGCTCGAAGGTGCTCAGTGGCTGCAGAATGCGGGAAAGAATAACAGACTGCTTGGACTTGGCCAGTAGGTTTTCTGCGACGCCCCCGAAGATTAAATTACCGGTGCTCTGACTCGGCTTATAACTGATGAGAATATCTGAAATATTGTATGCTTTGGCGGTGCGGACAATGCCATCCACAATACTCAAATCCACTTTTTTAAGGACCTCTACTTTTTTATCGCCGCTGGCAATTTGTTCGGCTACCCCTTCAATAACTTTTCGAACGAGGTTAATTTTCTCATCCGCATCCGCATCATCTTCTACAATCGACAGGGGATAAAGAGGTTCCTGGGATTTCTGATCTTTAATCAACAATGCAAAATCGATCAGACGCTGAATATTATCGGGATTGCTAACCGGAATTAAGATGCGCTCCGGTTTATCGCTTGTTTTGCGAACCAGATCTTTTTCCTGAATTGCAATATCTCTTGCTGCTCGCTCGCTGACAAAGGAGCTAAAAAGACAGGAAATGAGAATCAGCAAGATGGTGCCATTAATAACATTTTGATCAAACAAACCTAAATCAAAACCCGCTTTGATGATGGCCAAGGTAGCGGCAGCATGGGAGACACTGAGTCCGAACAAAATATTTCGTTCTGAACGGGAGTAGCGAAAAATAGCAGCCGTAGACCAGGCTGCGAGATACTTTGTCACCACGCCTACTAGAGAGAGAATTCCTGCAAAAATCAGAGCTTCCTTGCCCTGAATAAATAACCGAGGGTCTACCAGCATGCCCGCGCTGATGAGAAAAAAAGGAATAAAAAGTGTATTACCAATGAAGATAATCCGGTTCATCAAAATGCCCGTATGGGGAATCACTTTATTGAGTCCAAGTCCCGCTAAAAAGGCACCAATAATGGGCTCTACCCCAGCCAGTTCGGAAAGAAAGCTGGAGATAAAAACCATGGCCAGTACAAAAATATAATGGGAAGAGGCCTGACCTTCAATGTTTCGAAAAAACCAGCGGGAAATGCGCGGCAGCAAATACAAGGTGGCAAAGACCAGAAAGCCGAGGGATAATGCCACCTGCAGCCAGAAACTACCATCAATGTCGCCACGCACCACCTTGGTAATAACCCCCAATAATATCAGAACGGCGGAGTCCGTAATAATCGTCCCCCCGAAGGCCACCTGCACGGCCCGGTTCTTGATTATACCCATATTGCTGACAATGGGATACGACAAGAGCGTGTGGGTGGAAAACATACTGGCAAGCAACAATGCCGGCCAGAATTCAAAGTGGAAGATATGAATGCAGACCAGATAGCCAATGAGGATTGGAATACTAAAGGTGAGAAAACCAAAAGTGAGACTCTTACTGCGGTTCTGACGAAACTCCTGCATATCAATCTCAAGGCCCGCCAAAAACATAATGTATAACAAACCTGTTTTTGAGAGCAATTCAAAACTATTGATGGATTCAATGATGTGAAGGGAATTGGGTCCGATAATAACACCCGCCAAGATCAGACCGATAATTCCTGGGATACGGAAGGTCTTAAATAATAAAGGTGAAAACAAAATGATCAGGAGGGTCAAGGACAGAATAAGAACCGGATTTTTTACCGGCAAATACTGACTAAAAAAAGTGGAAAGTCCTTGTAGATACAAGCTCACATCATTCATAATTTCCTCTTATTCCTCTCCCTTTATAAAATAACGGCCGCGCGTGCCCCTGAAAATGCTGCTCAGAGAAGGGGCTCTTAGATTGTAACGCAGGCCTGCGGTGAAACAAACATCCATGATATTCAGATTTTCCGTGCCCTCTGCTATCCCGAGGCGCATTTTATAGTCGATGTAAAAACTGCCGGGACGAAAAAAATATTCGAAGCCTGTTCCCACATTCAAGCCAAGCCAAGTGGTTTTAACGCGCTGATTAATCGGATAGATGGCCCGAAGATTTAGAAAGTCATTTTGACCCGTAAAAAAACCAGCAAACGTATTGTAACTCAAACCGGCGATGGGATAAAAAAGTGCTTTATTGCTCTGAAAACGGGCAAGGAACTGAATATTGGCCTCTAGGGTGCTGGCTTTCACAGTATACCAAGTTGGGGCAATGTCGTTAAGCTTGTAATGTGTATACTCCCCGCAGAACCGAATCAGGCGGTTACCGCCATACACCAGCGTCAGGTGATGCCCGCGCGCATCATTATCCTGGTTTACATTGCGGTTGAGATACACCACACTGCGACTGCGGCCATAACCGATGGCCAGATTGGTGCGTTTGGCGGGCTTCACGACAGGTTTGATCACCTTTAATTGTGCCTGTGCGCTACAGACAAGCAGCAGGAGGCAAAATGAGCTGAACAAACGTAGACGCATCTTGTAAAGTTATTAAATTTTTCAATCCTTCCCACGCGCCTAAAAATTGTTAACTTTCCCTTGGTTTTCAAAAGTATGGCTACTTTTAAGGTGTACCGGTTTGGCAAACTGCTGCGATGAATTGATACAAAGCATCCTATGAGAGTCCTACTTCTTTTTATAAGCACCCTGTTGCTAGGTATAGCGCAATCAGGCTCGGCACAGACGGCGAGACAGACGCCAACCCTGCCCCTGCTGCAGGTATCGGGTGTGGTGCTCGACCAGGATAGTCTGAGTCCCATTCCCTACGTCTCTGTCATCGTAAAAAACAGCCGCCGCGCCACCGTGAGCGACGGCTATGGATTTTTCAGTATCGTTGTCTACCCCGGCGAGGAAATTCAGTTTCAGGCTCTCACGCACAAAACCCGTAGTTTTAAATTAGCGGATACGACTAGAGCCCGCTACCATTCCATTATTCAGGTGTTGACAAAAGATACGATGGACCTGCCAATGGTGGATGTTTTCCCTTGGCCAAGTAAAGATGATTTTAAACGGGCTTTTTTAGCGCTGGACCTCAACGATACGGATGCAGAGCGAGCGGATAAGAATTTAGGCCGGGATGAGCTTTCTTATTTAGAGCGCACACAGACCGCTAATGCAAATGAGAATTACAAATACGTGATGCAACAGTATTACACAAAGGTCTATACAAGCGGCCAGGCGCCAATAAATAATCTTGGAAATCCACTGAGATGGTATGAATTTATTACCGCGTGGAAAGCCGGTAAATTCAGCAATAAAAAAAAGAGCACAAAGAATTAACGCTTGCTGCTTTTGACTTTGCGGCGACTGCGTCGTAACTGCTTCTTGGCTTGTTTCTTCTGATGCTTCAGGTCCTTTTTATTCTGTCGGGCCATCACCACACTGGGTTTGTTCTTCCTTTTCTTATCGAGATAAGGATTATACTGGGCTTTCGCTGGGACTATCAAAGTCATCACGACGATTAAGAGAAGGGCGATTTTTTTCTTCATGCAAGCAATCTATTCAAGTGAATTATTAATAAGGATCTCTCTGTACTTTTCAAGAATAGTGGACTTGGAAATAA